>JABFRW010000131.1 GCA_013140805.1 Candidatus Eisenbacteria bacterium | reverse complement strand
CCCTCTCACCCCGCCGCCGCTCATCCCCCACCCGCACCGTCCACCTCACGCGGTCCGAGTGCTCCAGTAGTGGCACCGCGTACTTGCGCGACGCGCCGGTGAGCTCGCGAAGGTCTGCGACCGTGAGTGCCGCATGCGAGTCGAACCACGCGACGAGCTTCGCTCGAAGCGATTCCATCTGCGCGGCGGTGTACGTCAGCTCGTGGCTCACGCGTACGAGACGTCCCGAGAAGTAGCCGAGTGCCACCGCTTCGCTCCCATCCGCGCCGACCTTGGCTTGAGCCGCCTGAATCTCGGGTACCAGGTAACCCGCCGCATCCAGCTCGCGCTCGAGCTGCTCGAGCACCCGCACCAGCTCGGCTGGCGGCTCCCACGGCCGATCGCCGGGGCGCACGCGCTCCCCGCGCAGTTCCAGGTGCCCGTCGGTCACCAGCGCGTCGAACGCGGCGTCGAACAACGCGGCATCGAGGCGGCTCTTGAGCCCGCTCTTCAAGTCGCCCTTCATCACGCCGAATCGTCCAGGCCAGCGATCGGCGTAAGTTCCGACTTCGCCCTCGATCGCAGCGCGAGCCTCGTTCCATCGTGACGGGGCGAGCCATCGAGAATCGCTCGGCGCCACGACTTCCTCCGAGGCGAGCAGCGCGGCCAGCGCCTCTCTCACCGCGGCTTCGCTCTCCCCCAGTCCTTGCGCCAACACCGCGGTGTGCGTGGGCCTGGGCTCGTGACCGAGGCGTTCGAGCAGTCGCGCCTCGAGCGATCCGGTTTCGCGCACCGCGAGCGCCGCCAGATCGGTGCCGCGCTTGCGACGCTCGGCGAGCGGCTCGATCACGCTGCCGCCGCCGATGGTTCGAGACGGTGAGTACGCCCGCACCACGAAGCGATCGCCGCGCGCGGCCACGATCGGCACCTCGAGCCGCATCTGCGCGAGTGCGGACTCTCCGGGCGACAACTCCCTGCCCTCGAGCATCACGAGTCGTCCGAGCGTTTCGGCGGCACCCAGATGGAATCGCACCCGGCTCACCGCAGGCCATGCGCGTCCGGCGTCGGCAAGCAGCTCGAAACGCACGTCCACGGTACGCGACGGCACGAGCGAACCTGCCGCGATCAGCCAGTCCCCGCGCTCGACTTGCTCCTTCTCGACGCCATGCAGCGCGATCGCGGTGCGCTGGCCGGCGCGCGCATGTTCGACGGTTTCGCCGTGCACCTGCACGCGGCGCACGCGCACGGCGCGTCCGGCAGGCGAGAGCTCGAGTGTTTCGCCGGTGGCGATCCGGCCGCGCCACAACGTACCGGTCACCACGGTGCCGAAGCCCTCCACGGTGAAAACACGATCCACCGCCAGTCGCGCCGGCGCCTCGAGCTCGCGTGCGTCGATGCCGGCAAGGGCGCGGTCGAGTGCAGCGAGCAGCTCCGGCTGCCCTGCGCCGGTCACCGCCGAGAATGCGACGATCTCGGCCGTGGCGAGCGATGTCGCCGCGAGCAGTGCGGTCACATCGCGCCGCACCAGCTCCAGCCATTCCGCCTCGACGCGATCACTCTTCGTGAGCACCACCACGCCGCGCCGGATGTCGAGCATCTGCACGATCGCGAAGTGCTCGCGCGTCTGCGGCATCACTCCTTCGTCGGCGGCGATCACCAGCAACACCACGTCGATGCCGCCCGCACCCGCCAGCATGTTCTTGACGAAGCGCTCGTGGCCGGGCACGTCGATGAGCCCGACCTGCACGCCGTTGGGCGTCACGAGGCGCGCAAAGCCCAGGTCGATCGAAATGCCGCGCGCCTTCTCTTCGGGCAGCCGATCGGTGTCGACACCGGTGAGTCGCTTCACCAGTGCGGTCTTGCCGTGATCGATGTGGCCGGCGGTTCCGACGATCGCGAGTGGAGAGTTCGCGGTCGGTGCGGCGCGTGCGGCCGCATCGCGGTCACCGGGCCGCACGGTGCTCATCGATCGCGACTCGCGCCGCTTCCGCCGAGGATCAGCATGGCGTCGTAGCCGTAGAGCACGCGGCGCGCGCTTTCGGAGAGTCCGGTGAACTCGCGTCCCCGGATTCGCGACCGAACGGCGCGCAGATCGAACAGCGTCCAGCCGGTCGGCAGTGCAGCGGCGTGAAATGGAACCGCCCACGACTCTTCGTTTGTCCGGTTCGGAACCGGGTCGTAGTGCAGCTTCCCGATGTTGAATGCCGCTTGCTCGGTCCCGGCACCTCCCACCACCAGGAGCGTGAACGAGGAGCCGCCCTCGGCCTCCGCGAGATCGGCCACCAGGCTCCCCAGGTCGTGAACCTGCGTCTCGGTGCGCCCGCGCTGCACGTGATTGGCGCCGAGCTTGAGGAACACGCGCGGCGCGCGCTCCCCGGCCGCCTGCGCAGCTCGGTAGTAGTTCATGAAGTTGCGCTTCATGAGCTGCGAGCGCTCGAGGTTCGAATCGTAGCCGCGCCCTTCGAGGTAGGCGCGATTGATGCGAGTCGAGATCTCCATCTGCTCGAGCACCCGATCCGCTTCGGAGCCACGTGCCGGCGCGATCGCGCGACGAAGCGCTTCGTAGTCGGCATCCGGTGTGTTCCACAGATAGAGCTGTGACGGGTCGCCGGCGAGGTTCGCGCGCACGCCGGCCTCGGCCTGCGACAGCGCGCGCGCGATCACCGCGTGCGCGGCGGCACTCGTCGCAAGTTCGTCGAGGCGCCGCAACATCGCGCGATCCGCGAACACTTCGTAGTCGACGCCCCACAAGCTCGCTGCCTTGCCCCCCGCCGCGCCGAGCCACCAGCCCAACAGCGCGCGTTCCTCGAACAACGTGTAGAACGGCGCCAGGTCGAGGGTGTCGCGAAAGTGCGCGGCGAGCCGCGACTCGGGCTCCTTCGCGAGCGCCAGTTGCGCGAGCCGGCCGGCGGTGAACGGACTCACCTCGATCGCAAGGTGGCGGAATCCCGCGGCGCTAAGTTCCGCGAGCAAGGCCTGAGCAACCGCGGGAACTTCTCGAATGCCGTGATCCTCGCCGAGCCCCACGAAGCGCGCTTCGCGCGCGGCCTGAAGCAGGCGACCGGCCGCGGGGCCGACGAGCTTTCCGTCACGCAGCTCGAGCGTCGAGCGCACCGAGGGCAGCAAACGAGCAAGCGCGCTGTCGGCGCTCGTGAGCGCCGGCGCGGCGATCGCGCTCGAGTCCGACGCGAGACAGGCGAAGCACGCGACGCCCACGAACCACGCCGAGCTCGCCAGGCGGGTCAGCTTCGCCAAGGTCACGGAAGGCGCGGTCGACGCGTTCATCTCGAGGACATCTCCCTTCCGCGCTCGAAGGTCACGAGGCCGTCGGCGAGCGGAGAGGTCGCGTAGGCATGGAGCCCGCAATGCGTGAAGCCCGCACGCGCGAGTCGGAGTTCATAGAAGCGCGCACTGCGAAGCGCCAGCTCGCGACGATCGCCCTCGAACTCGTCGCCGCTGACGAAGAACTCGATCCAGGCGACCGCCCCGGCCCATCGCCCCATCGCAGCGAGTCCGGCCGTCAGCTCGCGCTCGGGCACGTAGTGGAGCACGTCCGAGCACACCACCAGGTCGAATGGCCCACGAAGCTCGAGCCCGGCCAACTCGCCGAATCGTGCCTGGTGAAGGTTGCGCGTGAGTCCGTAGCGCCGGATCGCATACGCACTCGCATCGACGCCGGTGTAGCGCAGTCGCGGTCGCTCGGCCAGCAGGTGCGCGCGCCACGCGCCCTCACCGGCACCCACGTCGAGCACCGAGCGCACCTCGCGCTGCATCAGGTACTCGGCGATCCCGAGTGCCAGTCGCACCTTGCGGCGCACGAATGCGCGCTGGCCGACACCTTGCCGGTCGCGGCGGTACCAGCGGTCGAAGTAGGCGCGATCGTAGAGCTTGGGGCGCGCGGACATGGTCGCGCAGTGTAGCGGAAACTCGCGAGCTTCGGCCGTGCTCGATGCGACGTCCCGGTCGAAGCACGGGCCACCGACGCGCGCCGCTACTCCTTCACGCGCTCGATCTCGGCGCCCAGCTTCTTCAGGCGCTCGTCGAACTTCTCGTGCCCGCGATCGAGGTGATAGATGCGCGAAATCCGCGTCTCCCCCTCGGCCGCCAGCGCCGCCAGCACCAGTGCCGCGCTGGCTCGAATGTCGGTCGCCATCACCGGACAGCCCTGCAGCCGATCGACTCCGCGAATCACCGCGACGTTGTGATCGAGCTTGATGTCGGCGCCGAGGCGCTGCAGCTCGGGAACGTGGGTGAATCGATCGAGATAGACGGTATCGGTCATGACGCTGGTGCCGTCGGCCATGGCCATCACCGACATCATCTGCGCCTGAACGTCGGTGGGGAATCCCGGGAACGGCGCCGTGGTCACGTCCACCGCGCCGAGTCGCACCGGTCCGCGGATCGTGATCTCGCGACTGCCCGGCAGCACTTCACAGCCCGCCTGCTCGAACTTGTGAATCGCAGCCGCCATGTGCGCGGGTTCACAGCGCTCGACGGTGAGCGTGCCACCGGTGATCGCGGCAGCGGCCAGGAAGGTGGCCGCCTCGATACGATCTGGAATGATCGTGGTGTCGATCGGGGTCAGGTGCTTCACACCGTGAATGACCATGCGGCGCGTCCCCACGCCCTCGATGTTGGCGCCGCACTGCGTCAGCACCTCGCCGAGCTGCGTGATATCGGGCTCGATCGCCGCATTGTCGATCGTGGTATCGCCGTTCGCGAGCACCGCCGCCATCATGAGCTGAGCCGTGGCACCCACCGACACGTTCTCGAACGTGTAGGAGGCACCCTTGAGCTTCACGTCCTTGCCGACGATATAGCCGTGCTCGATCTCGAGTGCGGCGCCCATCGCGTTCAGGCCATCGAGGTGCAGGTTCACGGGACGCGGTCCCCACGCACAGCCGCCGGGCAGCGACACGCGCGCCGCGCCGAACCGCGCGAGCAGCGGACCGAGCACGTAGATGCTCGCGCGCATCGTGCGCACCAGATCGTACGGTGCTTCGAGCGAGCTGACGTTCGAGGTGTCGATCCTGCACGTGTTGCCGCGAAACTCGACCCGAGCACCCAGCGTCTCGAGGACGCGCGCCATGGTGCGCGTGTCGGACAGCAGCGGGACGTTGCGAAGCGTGTGGACCGCCGGCGTCAGCAGCGTGGCCGCCATCACGGGAAGCGCCGCGTTCTTCGCACCACTCACTTCGACGCGGCCTTCGAGCTTGCGACGTCCTTGAATGACGAAGGCGTCCATCGTCCTGGGTCCCGTGGTGTCCGCAGCGGAAGCGGGAGAATGCATCGAGAAAGTGCGGTTCGTGCGGACGCCGACGTCCATGTTTGCTCCTGAAGTCCCGCCATCGTGGCGAGACCCGATCGTGAAGCGTCGAGGGGGCGTGCTGCGGTTCGAGTTCGCGCGGATTATCGGCAGGTCGAGCGGTGGAATCAACCGCGATGACTCGATTTCTCGCCGGCGTTATGCTGCCGCCATGAACTTCTCGATGATCGACCTCGCCCGCCGCACGTGCCGCGCCCGACTCGCTGTCATTTCATGGACACTCGCGATCTCAATCGCTGCCCACGGCGCGGCCCACGCCGCAGCCCGACCGGTCGGACCCGTCCGGCTCTCGGCTGCCGAATCCGACTCGCTGCGCGAGGTCATCACGAACGACCGAGCGGAAACCGGGAAGTGGCTCCAGTCCGCGGCGACTTCGTATCTCGCCACGGTGCTGCGCCGTGACTTCGACGGGAAGTTCTCGCTGACCGTCGGCAGCGCCGCGGATGTCGACGTGCGGCTCAGAGACGAAGCGATCCGGCCGCATCACCTGCGCGTCACCGTGATCGGCGACTCGTTCTGGGTCGAAACCGTCGACGCGGGTGCGACGTTCGCGGTCGGAGGCCGCGATACCTCGAGCGCCAGGCTCGTACCTTCGACCATCAAAGTCGGACGCTATGGCCTGCGACTCTCGCACCAGCGCTTTCCCGCCTTGATCGTGTTCGACCCCCAGAGCCCGCGCTTCAAGGACTATAAGGGGATGAGCTACTACCCGATCGATCTGAAGTGGCGCTTCGTGGTCCCGCTCACACCGAACCCGCGGCCGGACACCACGATCATCGAGTCGACGCGGGGCAATCGGCGGCACGCGATCCATGCCGGCTGGTTCGAATTCGTCGCCAACGGCAAGCAGTGCCGGCTCGCGGCCACACGACTGCTGGAGCCGGGCGTCGGCGAGCACGACTTGAGCGTGTTCTTCCGCGACGCGACGACCGGCAAGGAGACCTACGGAGTCGGTCGCTATCTCGACCCGGAGCCGCTCGGCGACGGGCGCTACGTGCTCGACTTCAACCTGGCCTACAACCCGGCGTGCGCGTTCTCGGAGCACTACAACTGCCCGATCCCGCTGCGCGAGAACCGGCTGCCGATCGCGGTGCGGGTCGGCGACCGCGATCCGCACTACTACGAGCACTGAGGCGTTTCGTCAGCCCCTGGCGCGGACGCGCTGCTTCACCTCGAACTGCACCAGTTCGAGCATGCCGATCAGCCCCTGCCCCTTCCCCATCGAGAGATCGCGCCCGAACAGGTCGTAGAGCACCTCGGGCGAGATCGCGAGCACTTCTTCGAGCGGCGCGCCCGAGGCAGTCTCGTCGAGAATGCGGCCCCACGCCCGGGCCGAGATGCCCTGCGGATTCTCGACCGCGAAGTGGAAGCGCAACGTGCCGTCGGGGCTGTCGGTCGCGAACACATAGGCGTCCGACTCGCAGCGCGGGGCACGGTGGATCTCGGCGAACGGCCGCCGCGAGATCGCCTCGGACACTTCTTCGAAGCGATCCGCGAAGTCGATCAGGGTTTCCGAGCGCTCGTTGCGATCCATGACGCGCAGCTCTGCGGCCAGCTCGGCCAGCGCCTTCGGCATCTCGGCCATCGCGCGCGTCAACCCTTCTCGATCGGCAGTCCCACCGAGTTGCCCCACTCGGTCCAGCTGCCGTCGTAATTGCGCACCTTCGCGTAGCCGAGCAGATAGGTGAGCACGAACCAGGTGAGGCTCGATCGCTCACCGATGCGGCAGTAAGCCACCACGTCGTCCGCCGCCTTGAGGCCGATCTCGCCCTCGTAGATCGCGCGCAGTTCGTCGGCAGTCTTGAACGTGCCATCGGTGGTGTTCATCGCGCGTGCCCACGGAACGCTCTTCGCACCCGGAATGTGGCCACCGCGCAGCACGCCCTCCTGCGGATACTCGGCCATGTGCGTGCGCTCGCCGCTGAACTCCTGCGGGCTCCGCACGTCGACCATCGGAAGCCCGGCCGTGGCGTGGGCGAGCACCTGATCGCGAAACGCGCGGATCGTTCGATCGTCGCGCTCGGGTGCCGCGTAGGAGGTGGCCGCGTAGCTCGGCACCTCGCGGGTCATGGCGCGCTTCTCCTGCTCCCACTTGAGCCGTCCACCGTCCATGACGCGCGCCTTCGAATGTCCGAACAGCTGGAACACCCAGAACGCGTAACACGCCCACCAGTTGTTCTTGTCGCCGTAGAACACCACAGTGGTCTCGCGCGTCACACCGATGCGAGCCATGAGCGACTCGAAGCTCGCGCGGTCGAGATAGTCGCGGCGCACCGGATCGTTGAGATCGGCGGCCCAGTCGACCTGCACGGCACCCGGAATGTGGTTGCTCGGGTAGAGCAGCGAGTCTTCGTTGGACTCGACGATGCGCAGCGTGGGGTCGGTCAGGTGGTCGGCGACCCATTCGGTGGTGACGAGCACGTCGGGGCGGGCGTAGCCGCGCGACGCGATCGGGGCGACGGTCGAAGGATTGGACATGGAGTGCTCCGGGCCAGAGAGAAAGGAGGCGGCAGCATAGCGGAATTCCCCTGAATGCGCGGCGCGTGCGATGCTGCGCGAATGAGCGAATACCCATCGCTGAACGGACGCGTGGCGCTCGTCACCGGCGCCAATCGCGGACTCGGGCTGGCGGTCGCGCGGGCAGTGGCGCAGTGCGGTGCGCGGGTGTTGCTGGCCGCGCGAGATCCTGCCGCGGCCGCAGCCGCTGTGGTGACCGCACTGTCCGGCACCTCACTCGCGATCGAGGCCGTCACTCTGGATGTCGCGAACGACGCGAGCGTCGCGGCGCTCGCCGCACGCGAGCCCCGGGTCGACGTGCTGATCAACAACGCGGGAGTGCTCGAGGATCAGGACGTGCCGGGACTCGAGGTGGGACTCGATCGAGTTCGGCATGCATTCGAGGTTCACGCAGTCGGCGCGCTCCACCTGATCCAGCGCTTCGCCCCCGGCATGCGCTCGCGTGGCTGGGGCCGCATCGTCAACGTGTCGAGCGACTGGGGATCGCTGGCGCACATGGAGTCGCATCACCTCGCCTATCGCATGAGCAAGACCGCTCTGAACGCGGTGACGCGCTCGCTGGCCCACGAGCTGCGCGGTACCGGAGTGCTGGTCAACGCGCTCAATCCCGGCTGGGTGCGCACGCGCATGGGTGGCGCGACCGCCACGCTCACGCCCGAACAGGCCGCGGGAACGGTGATGTGGCTGGCGACGCTTCCCAAGGACGGCCCGAGCGGCGAGTTCTTCAACAGTCGTCGCGAGCCGCTCGCGTGGTGATCCGCTAGCGCTGCTCGCCCCACTGTGCGGGCGCGATCGCCGGACCGCGCTCGCGGCGTGCGATCAGAACGCGCGGGCGGCCGGCGAGGTCCGCGACGACTCGCGCCCCGGACCAGTCGTGGGCACCTTCGAACCATGCCAGCACTTCCTGCGCACGCGACTCGTCGAGTTCGAGCGCGAGCGCTCCGGCCGTGACCAGGTGCCGCGGAGCGTCGTCGATGATCTCGCGCAGCGCATCGAGGCCGTCGGCGCCCGAGAACAACGCCATCGCCGGCTCGTGGTCGCGCACATCGGGCGGCAGGCGATCGCGTTCCGATTCGGCGATGTACGGCGGATTGCTCACGATCAGATCGAATCGCTCGTCCGCATCGAGCGCGCCGAACCACTCACCCGCGACGAAGCGCACTCGCGAACTCAAGCCCAGCTCCGCGGCGTTGCGCATGGCCGTTGCGAGCGCCGCATCGCTCCATTCGGTCGCCGTGACGATCGCCTGTGGCCATTCAGCGGCGATCGCGAGTGCGATCGCGCCTGAGCCGGTGCCCAGGTCGGCGACGCGCGGGCGCGGCCAGCGGTCGCGCTCGGAGCGCAGCAGTTGCAGCACGGCCTCGACCAGCCCTTCGGTCTCCGGGCGCGGAATCAGTACCGAAGGGCTGACCGCGAGATCAAGGCTCCGAAACGCCGCACGCCCCGTGATGTAGGCGACCGGCTCGCCACCGGCGCGTCGCGCACACCACGCGATCAGCATGGCGCGCTCGCCATCGCTGAGTTCGCGCGCGGGCTCGAGAGCGAGCGTGCCGCGCTCGACCACCAACAGCCGGCTCACCAGCTCTGCGGCGTCCGAGTGAGGTGTGTCGCTGGCACCTGCGACTTGGGATCGAGCGTAGGCCAGCGCATCGGTGACGTTCCAATCCGGCATGGCGGCAGCATAGCCGAGCCGCCCGAAACGACGAGGCATCCGGCCGCGATGCCCCGCCGCCTCGAGGTGGCATTCACCGCGAGCGCCGTCCCAGAATCTCCTGCGGCGAGACGCAGACCGTAATCATGATCATCGAAGGCAACGGGGCGATGATCACGATCCACTGCTGCCGCATGACCTTGCCGGGCGCACATCCCACCATCAGGCGCAGCTGCCGCGGCGCCACCGACTCGCCGGCCGCAGCGCGCGACGCCCGTGCCGCGTCGGGCACCGAGGCCATGAGCGCCCAGGCCAGGATCATCAGCGCGACCCACCTGCTTCCGTTCCGTTTCATGGAGAACTCTTCCCTTCCGCCGAGGGCGAAGCGTTACTCGGTCGTGATCACGTCGAGTGCCGCGAGCATGCAACCGCCGACGGTCGCGGCGACCACGCCGGTATTCGCGGGCGTGACGACTCCGCCGTGCGTGAGCAGGAACGCGCCGGTCGCGCACAACCATGCGCCGTAGACTCCCCAGCGCCGCTCCGGGTCCGCGCCCGGATCGAACACCGGACCATCGAGCGTTTCGACACGCTGCTCCGTCGCGGCCTGAGCCGCGGCGCACGCGGAGTTCGAACTTCCGTCACCTGCCACGAGTGCGCACAGCACACCGGCGATCACGATCGCACGACCGATCACGTTCCACTTCTCGAGTGTTCTCATCTGAATGACTCCGACGGGGGCGAATGAACCACGCGATTTCAGCCGGGGACTAGTCTTCGCTCCAGGTCACCATCAGCCGGCCGCACTGGAACAGCGCAGCCGCGCCGGTGGCGGGGTCCCGCACCGCGATCGCTCCGACGATGCAGGCGCCGTAGTCGAACGCCTTCCCCCACATGCGATGCCAGTTGCGCAGCAGCTCGTCCGCCGGTCCGCCGGAGTCGGCTGCATTCGCGAACGCGGGCGCGGCCGTCATGGCCACGACCACGAGCGCGAGCACCGCGCGACGAGCCTGGGTGTGAATCTTCATGGCTTACTCACCTCCTCGATCGGGTTTGAGACGCGGGGGCTGTCATCGGGCAAACCATGGGCGTCGAATCGAAACACTTCTCCATAGCGCCGCCGCCCCCACCGGTGGCGCCACACGCCAGCCGAGTCCCACACCACGGCGGGCGCGCGTACCGGCGCGAGCTCGAGCCGCGACGGTCGCAGCGGCGTGTCGACGATGAGTGCCACCAGCGCACGGTCGGTGATGCGCAAGGCAGCCGAGTCCGCCAGCGCCTGCATGATCTCGAGGCAGTGCGCGCACGCGGGATTGACCGCCACCGCCGTGATCGCGCGGCGGGCTCCCGCAAGTGCGAGCGCGGGCTCGCCGCGCAGCGGGACCGCGCCGTTCGGAGGCCAGTGTGGAGTCTGCCACGCGTGGGCGCGGTCGCGCGCCCAGGTCACCGCGAGTGCGGTGAAGGTCGCGAGGCCGAGCGCGAGCAGCACGCGGGCGAGCCGTGCACCTCGTTCGACGCGCATGTCAGAGGCCCCCGAAACCGCTGCGACCGGCGAGCAGATCGAGTGTGAACCAGGTCGCGAGTCGAATCGCGAGCCACAAGCTCAGCGTGACTGCGACTCCGGTCGCGAACGGCCGTGCGACCGCATGCGACTGCGCCCAGCCGAGCAGGATGAGCCGTACCGCCTCGAGCACTCCGAGTCCGGCGAACGCCGCCGCGAGTCCTGCATCGTCGGCGCGCACCGATTCGAGCCCGCCGATCCCGCCCAGTGTCACCGCCGCCATGCGCCACGCGCCCTCGAGCTCCGCCGATCGCACCCGCAGCAGGTCCGCGAAGCCGGTGAGCAACGAGAGCGCGCAGGTGATCCCGGCGATTCGCCAGTAGGGCATTCGCTCGCCGAGTGCTCGCCATGCGACCACCAGCAATGCGCTGCCGGCCAGCACGCCGAGGGCATGCGTCGTGGTTGCCATCCAGGCGAGTGCGGCGGGGTCGAGTGGAGACTCCGGACCGGCCGCGACTTTGTCGCGGATGAAGCGCCAACGTTCGAACAGCGCGAACGCGGCGGCAAACGGCACGAACCACGGCGAGAACGGCCACGCGAGGCGCACCCGGGTGCGCACGAACCGCGTGCCGAGCGAGGAAGCTGGAGCGAGCATCGAGACCTCAACCTGGGGGCGAGGATCATCGAAACATCGCTTGCAGCCGCCGTGCCGCCAGGCCCCTGCCGGACCCGCAACCGGAATCCACACGATCGGTGGTCGGCGCCCGACTGGCTCCTCGTGACTGCCGACACCCGCGGTGTCGACTCGTCGCCGCGGCGTGCGATCTCGCGCATTTCCCGCGGGCGCTCGGCAACGTGCCTCGCGGCCTCCCGCGATGTCGAACGCGATCCGCTACGGCCCGCGCCGGCGCAGGGTCTCCGAGCGGCCCCGCCTGCGTCGCGTCAATCCGCTCCCGCGGCCTCGAGGCGTTCCGCCGTGTCGGCGGCTGACAGCGCCTCGGTCATCTCGTCGAGGCTGCCTTCCATGACTGCGGGAAGATTGTGGGTGGTGAAGTTGATGCGATGGTCGGTCACGCGCGACTGCGGAAAGTTGTAGGTGCGGATCTTCGCGCTGCGGTCGCCGGTCGAAACCTGCGAGCGACGCTTGGCGGACTGCTTGGCCTGCTGCTCCTGGAGCCGCAGATCGTACAGACGCGCCCGCAGCACCTTCATGGCCTTCGCACGATTCTTGATCTGCGAACGTTCGTCCTGGCAGCTCACCACGAGTCCGCTCGGCAGGTGGGTGATGCGCACCGCCGAGTCGGTGGTGTTCACGCCCTGACCGCCGGGGCCCCCGGCGCGATAGACGTCGACGCGCAGCTCCTTCTCGGAGATGTCGACCTCGACCTCTTCGACCTCTGGCAACACCGCGACGGTCGCCGCGGAAGTATGAATGCGACCCGAGGCTTCCGTGTCGGGCACGCGCTGCACTCGGTGCACGCCGCTCTCGAACTTCATCTCGCGATACACGTCCTCGCCCGAGAGCTGAAACGTGATCTCCTTGTAGCCGCCGACCGGGCTTTCGCTCAGATACAGCACTTCCTGCTTCCAGCGCTTGTTCTCGGCCCACCGCGTGTACATGCGGTAGAGATCCGCGGCGAACAGCGAGGCCTCGTCGCCGCCGGTCCCGGCGCGGATCTCGACGATCACGTTCTTGCCGTCGTCCAGGTCGCGCGGCAGCAGCAGCGTCTTGAGGCGCGCGACCAGCTGCGCGTGGCGCTCCTGCAGCTCCGGCAGTTCCGCCTCGGCGAGCGCCGACAGCTCGGGATCACCCGAAGCGATCGCAGCCTGGTCGTCGGCAATCGTGGCAGCGACGCGCCGGTAGTCACCGAGCACGTCGATGGTCTCCTGCAGGTGCGAGCGCTCGCGCGACAGGTCGCGCAGCTTGCGAGGATCCGACGCGACCTCGGGTGTGCCGAGCAGCCCGGTCAACTCGTCGAAGCGTGCCTCGGTCTTGAGCAGCGCCTCGAGGAATCCCGCCGGTTCGCTCATCGGTCGGTCGCTGCCGCGTCGCGAATCGAGTCGATCACTGCATGAACTCCACTTCGAGTCGCGCGTGGCTCCCGGCCTGCTGAAGCTTTCGCACCGTCTCGTCGTCGGTCACGCGTTGCAGCGAGGCGATGGCGACCGCACACATGCCGAGATCCGGCTCGCGGGTGGTGAGGCGCTGGAACTGGAGCCCCGGCCAGATCAGCAGCCTGACCAGCGGGTGGCTCGTGTACTTGCCCGAGATGCGGATGAACTCGAATGCGATGCCGACGATCACCGGCATGCACGCGATGCGCAGCAGGTGATCGCCGAGTCCGCGCGGCTTGCCGATGAACGCGAACACCACGATCGAGACCATCACGACCAGGAACAGAAACGAGGTGCCGCAGCGCGGGTGAAACCGCGAAAAGCTCTGGACGCTCTCGGGGGTGAGCGGCGCGTCGGCTTCGAGGGCGTGGATCGCCTTGTGTTCGGCTCCGTGGTAGCCGAGCACCCGCGCCATCTCGCGCCACTGGCTCACCAGCGTCAGGTAGAGCACGAACGCAACCAGCCGGAACAGTCCGTCGACCAGGCCGAAGCCGATGCGCGAATGGAAGCCGAGCCACTCGGTGGCGCGCGCCGGCAGCACCACGAATAGCAGCAGGCCGAGCCCGAACGACACCGCCACCACCGCGACCTGGCCGATCTGGGCGCCGAGCGAGGCGGGCTTCGCCTCTTTCGCCGGCTCGTCGCGCGAGGCTTCGTCGGCGCTGAAGTTGAGCGCCTGGATCCCGAGGCCGAGGGTCTCGAACAGCGAAACCGCTCCGCGAATCACCGGCAGGCGCAGCAGCGGCACGCGGCGGCTGATCGAGGTGAACGCGCGGTCGAAGTAGCCGAGCGTGCCGTCGGGTCGACGCACGGCAACCGCGATCTTGGACGGCGAGCGCATCATCACGCCTTCGATCACAGCCTGGCCGCCGACCGGCAGGAATGGCATTCGTGGACCCCCGAAAGCAGACGGCCTCCGCCGGGAATCGATCCCGTGCGGAGGCCGAGTGAAGTTCGCTACTTCTTGGACTTGGCGGTGCCGTTCTTCGTCGGAGCAGCCGCGGGCGCGACTGCCGCCTCGACGGGAGCGGCCACAGCCTCGGCAGTCTCGGCGGTCTCAGCCGCGGCGGCCTCGGCCTTCGGATCGGTCTTCCGGTAGCGCTTCATGAAGCGCTCGACGCGACCCGCCTTGTCGATCAGCTTCTGCTTGCCGGTGAAGAAGGGATGGCAGTTCGAGCAGATGTCGAGATGCACCTTGCCGTCCGACGTCGAGGGCTTGATCGTGGTGCGGGTCTCCCACTCGATGCCACAGCCGTAGCAGTGGAACTCACGCACTTCGTAGACGGGATGAATTCCGGCTTTCATGGAACCATTCTCCTCAACGGCGGCGTTCCCCGGCCTCGGGGTCCGGTCCACGCGACCGCGTGGCACCGAGTTTTTCCCCCCGGCATTAGCCGAGCGCTCCGCCTGGGTATGGAAACGGGCGGGGATTATGCCCAAGCCCCGGTGCGCTGTCCAACCGGCATCCGCTCACTGTTTCGGCGCCCCACCGGTCCGCAGCGTGTCGAACGCCGCTGCTGGAGCGGGCGCTGCGATCCCCGCGCGAGAGGCCGCGGGGCGCATCGGGGGCGGCGGAGACCAGCCCGCGCCGCGCCCCGTCCAGGTCTGTGCTGCAGGCGGCAGATGGCCCGTGTCGCTGAAGGTCGCGAGGCGAGTGCTGCCGTCGGGGCGCACCACGATCGTAGTGATCGAACCATTGCCGATTTCGAACGCCGGCCAGTCTCCGCTCTTCATGCCGAGCGCGTGCTCGGCGAACCAGCGAATCACGTTTCCGTGGCACACCAGCACGTCGTGTCGATCCTCGCGGCCGACGACCGGACGCACGTACGTCGCCCACGCACGCGCGAGCCGCGCCTCGCAGGAGTCCACTTCGCCCGGCTCCGCATTGCGGTTGTAGTCGGCGCGATTCGCACGGGCGGAGCATTCGCTGAGATTCGAGTCGCGCAGCGCCCGCACGTGCATGATCTCGCCCATGAGGTCGGCAGTGTTCATGGCGCGCGTGAACGTGCTGCTCACCAGCGAGTGGATCGGGATCGGCAGCTTCGCGAATCGTTCGCCAACCAAGCGCGCCTGCTCACGACCCAGTGAGTCGAGCCCGCGGCCGACCCGATCGTCTCGGTTGTCGGTGTAGTCGTACCAGCCGTGACGGATCAGGTGCAGATAGTGATAGCCCTGACGCGTCGTATCGCGTGGTGTCGAGGCCATCGGTGCCATTGCGGACTGGGCGCGTGCGCTCGAGTAGAGCCCGGCTGCGATCAGCAGGACGACGGTTGCGAACACCACGATCGACTGACGGCTCATAGGTCTGGATCTCCGAGTTCGAAAAGTCCCCGACTCACCGGCTCGCATACTGACAGGCTCGACAACGAGAGGGTACCGCAGCGCGACGCGCGCGGGCGCGACGCCGGGCTAGCCGCGGTTGCGCGGATGACGTCCGGCGGCCCGCTCGTTTCCACGCTTGTAGTTCCCGGTCGCGCGCTGCATCAGTCCCTGCAGCGTGGCGGCGTCGGCGTGCTCGGCGCGCCGCAGGAACAGTTCGGCAGCACGAGCGCGCAGCGTGGTCACGACCACTCCCCCGCGCTCGATGTGAACTTCGCCGGAGCGCGTGACGCGAAACGAGAATTCGGTCACTTGCAGGCTCCAGCGTTCGGCGCAAGCAGCTCCGCCACCGCGGTGCGCATTGCGGCGAGCGCCGGAACGTCGTCAGGACTTGCGGGTGTGAGCGTCAGATTCATCGCGCAGGATCGCATAGAGGTACTGATCGAGGATCCGGCCCTCCTTGATCGCGCTGCGGCGCAGCACCGCCTCGCGCCGGAAGCCGGCCTTCTCGAGCACCCGGGCGGAGCCGTGGTTCTCGGTGAACACCAGTGCCGTGATGCGCTCGAGTTCGAAGTTCTCGAAACCGTAGCGAGTCATCGCCGCGACGGCGTCGCTCATGATGCCGCGCCCCCAGTAGGCCTCGCCGAGCCAGTAGCCGATCACCGCCGTGATGCGCTCGACCCCGGCACCGAGGAACAGTTCGACATCGCCGACCGCGGCCCCGTCGACTTCGATCCCGAGGTCGGTCGGCCGCCGACGCCCCGATTTCTCGGCGATGAAGCCTTCGGCGTCTTCGATCGTGAATGGATGCGGAAATCGATCACTCACGTTGAGCCAAATCTTCCGATTGTTCGCATGCTCGGACAAACTCGCGGCGTCACCGGGCACCAGCGGGCGTAGTCGACAGGTGGCGCACTCGATCACCATGGCGTCAGTCCACGATGAACAGGCGCGCCCCGTGCGGCGCCTGCGATCGATGAGGCTCGGCGTCGTCGGCGACCTGGTAGCTCATACCGGGTTTGAGGGTCCAGGCCCGCCCGTCGGCGAGCTGCGTGTGCAGTTCCCCTTCGAGGCACAGCAGGATGTGGCCCTTCTGACACCAGTGATTGGCGACGTAGCCCGGCGAGTACTCGACCATGCGCACCCGGATCTCACCGAAGCGCCGGGTACGCCAGGTCGCGATTCCCGACTCGCCGGGGTGCTCGACGGGCTCGATCGTCGACCAGTCGGTGGTGCCGAACGGGATGTCGCGAAGCATCATGAGGGGCTCCCGAACCGGACCGCGACGCCTGGCCGCGGTCGGCGGCGCTACGCGGGTCCGACGACGGCCGCGCGAATGCGCGCGAGCTGCTTGAGATGGACGACGTCGTGCCCGGCGTAGAGATCCATCATCCGCGCGATGCTCTCCTCGCCGCGTTCTTCGTGCAGGCCGACACGCTGCAGCTCCGCAGTACTCAGTGATTCGAGCACCCGCAGCGTACTTGCGCGCAGCAACGTGAAGCGCGACAGCACTTCCTCGGCGTCGGTATCCCCGACGTGCAGCCGGCTCGTCCAGTGATCCTGGTCGTAGCCGATGAGCGGCGGGCGCTCCTGCGAGAGCACCAGTCGAAAGCGATACGCCCCCACCACCTCGGAGTCGGCGAGGTGCTGCAGGAGCTGCAGCACGCTCCACTTGCCGGGCGCCTCGGGGGTGGCCCGCTGCTCAGGCGTCATTCCATCGATGCCCGTTCGCAGCGCCGCCGCGGTCGCGCGCAACACGTCGAGCGGTTCGCGCGCATCGAGCGCGGCGACCAGTGCGGCGGTGTAGGCGCCGGCCTGGGCTTTCGCGTCCGCGGCTCGATAGGTGAGTTCCGACATCGAGGACTCCCCTTGTCTAGTGATTCATGCTCTCGAGGAACTTCTTGTTGGTCTTGGTGTCGCTCATCTTGGTGATGAGGAACTCCATCGCCTCGGACGAATTCAGTTCATTCAAGAACTTGCGCAGGATCCAGATGCGCTGGAGCTGGTCGGCGCTCATCAGCAGCTCTTCTTTTCGCGTGCCGGAGCGATTGATGTCGATCGCCGGGAAGACGCGCTTGTCGGACAGCTTGCGATCCAGGACCAGCTCGCTGTTCCCGGTGCCCTTGAACTCCTCGAAGATCACCTCGTCCATGCGCGAACCGGTCTCGACCAGCGCCGTGCCGATGATCGTGAGCGAGCCTCCGCCCTCGATGTTGCGCGCCGAGCCGAAGAAGCGCTTGGGGCGTTGGAGCGCGTTCGCGTCGACACCCCCCGAGAGGATCTTGCCGGAGTGAGGCACCACGGTGTTGTGGGCGCGCGCGAGGCGGGTGATCGAATCGAGCAGGATCACCACGTCGCGCTTGTGCTCGACCAGTCGCTTGGCCTTCTCGATCACCATCTCGGCGACCTGAACGTGCCGTTCCGGCGGCTCGTCGAAGGTCGAGGAGATGACCTCGCCCTTCACCGTTCGCTGCATGTCGGTGACTTCCTCGGGGCGCTCGTCGATGAGCAGCACGATCAGCACGACCTCGGGATGATTCTCGGTGATCGCGTTGGCAATCTTCTGCAGGAGCACGGTCTTGCCGGCCTTGGGCGGCGAGGTGATGAGTGCGCGCTGCCCTTTTCCGAACGGGCACAGCATGTCGATGATGCGCGTCTCGATGCAGCGATCCTTCGCCTCGAGGTTGAGCTTCTCGATCGGGTAGAGAGGCGTGAGATTGTCGAACAGGATCTTGTCCTTCGCCGCCTCCGGGCTCTCGAAGTTCACCGCTTCGACGCGCAGCAGCGCGAAGTAGCGCTCGCCCTCTTTCGGTGGCCGCACCTGCCCGGACACCGTATCGCCGGTGTGCAGATCGAAGCGCTTGATCTGCGATGGCGAGACGTAGATGTCGTCCGGCCCCGGCAGGTAGTTGTAGCTCGGCGCGCGCAGGAATCCGTAGCCCTCGGGCAGAATCTCGAGCACGCCCTCGGCGAAGATGAAGCCGCTCTTCTCGGTCTGCGCCTCGAGGATCTTGAAGATCAGTTCCTGCTTGCGCAGTCCACTGGTGCCCTGCACCCCGAGTTCCTGACACAGCGCGAGCAGCGCCGACATGGTCTTCGCCTTGAGCTCGGTGAGCTCGAGGGTGTGTTCCGGATTCGGGGTGATGATTTCGGTGGTGAGATCGCCGTCGGTGGTCATTGGATGGGGCCGCGGACCTTCACGCCGAAGGCGTTCGGTCACGCGGATTGGCCGAGGGGGCGCGCCGTCCTGGCGCGCGGGCCGATGAGGGTGGAGAGGCGCTGATGGCGGAGCAGAATGGAGTCGGGATTGCGGAGGGAAAGCGGCGCTCACAAGCGGGAAGCCCGCCGCGCGCCTGCTCAAGTCGAAGCAAAGCCTAGGAGCCGTCTCGGGCACTGTCAAGAAATTCGTGACATTGCGCGTTGGCAATTCCGATCGCGCGGAACGCGAGTGCGGCCGCGCGGATTTTCCCCCGCACGATCGTGCTTCGTGACGCCGAATGAAGTTCGGTGCTCGAAATTCGTGGCTTTGCAGGGCCTGGCGGTTCGGCGGAATTTCCCAGCGCGTGTGGCACGCACGTTGCCCCTCTGCATGAGTGCGGTGCGAGGGAGCCGACTCTCCCACCCTACCGAGCCTGCCAACTCATCGGGCGGCCCCTCCTCCGCGTTGCCTTCAGGGGAAGCCCCGGCGCCCGCCGGGGCTTTTTTACGTCGATGTGGGCGGCCGCATGGAGCTAGCCCCGCGAGAGTCCGCTCCGCACGGCGAGCCCGAGCGACGCCAGCAGTGCGAGCACCGCGACGATCGCGAGTGCGCGCGTCACGAAATCCGATCCGCGGCCTCCGAGCCGCGGCGTGATGCCGAGCAACAGGCCGGCGATCACTCCCGCGCCGAGTCCGGCAGCGTGCGCCACGTTGTCGGTGCCATCTCGCGTGAAGCCCGACACCAGACCTCCCGCAACCAGGTAGAGCAGCGCCGCGCCCATGGCGCGCGCGCGTCCGACCGCGAGCGTGTGTTCACGCGCTGGGGCTTCTGGGTGGTGTACGGGG
>JABFRW010000130.1 GCA_013140805.1 Candidatus Eisenbacteria bacterium | reverse complement strand
GGAGCGTGGGGTTGACGACCAGGAACGCCGCGGTCGCGCTGACGGCCGGATTCCTGGCCGTCCTGCTGCCGTGGCTCGCCTTCTCGCTCACGCATGGCGGCGCGTTCGCGAGCCAGCTCCACCACAACATCGCCTACGACGTCTTCGCCCGCTCGCGGGGGATCGCCTGGGATACCTACCAGCGCACGATGCAGCCCGAGTTTCGCTCGCTCGGCGACGTGATCGCGCGCAATCCGGGGGCCGTGATCGGCCGCGAGTTCGCGAACGTGTTCGAACACCTGTGGCTCGACGGGCGACTGCTGCTCGGGTGGCCGGTCGCGGTGTGTGCGGCGGTGGGGCTGCTCGTCGCGATGCTCGATCGCAGCCTGCGACGACTGTGGCCGCTGGTGCTGATCTGCGGGCTCGCGTTCGTGGCGCTGGTGCCGGCATTTCACTCGGCGCGCTATTCGCTCGCGGTGCTCCCGCTCTACGCGACGCTTGCGGCGGTCGCGGTCGCCTCGCCGCGCTTCGCGTTCCCGTTCGGACCGCGGGGTGCCGTGTGGGGCAAGGCGCTGCTCGCCGCGATTCCGCTGCTGGCCTCGGCGCTCGCCGCCCGCACCACGCTCGCGCGCTCGATCCAGCAGCTCCCGATCGAAGTGCTGGACTCGGCGCGCGCACTTCGTGCCGCGGCCGCGCCCGGCGATCGCGTGATCGCACGCAAGGCGCACATCGGCTACCACGCCGGGCTCGAGGTCGGGCCGTTTCCGTTCGTGGACTCGCTCGCCGCACTCGCCGACTACGCGCATCGCGAACGGGTGCGCTTCCTGTTCGCCTCGTGGCCCGAGGCTCAACTGCGCCCCGCGTTCGCATGGCTGCTCGACACCTCCGCTGCCGTCCCGGGCCTGCGGGTGGTCGCTGCGTCGTCGTCGCGGCCCGCGGTGGTCTACGAGATCGGGCCCGGCTTCGGCGCGGTGCCGGCATGGATGCGAAACGACACGTTGTTCGCCTATCACCTCGCGCGCGGCCGTCTGCACCTCGATGCCTCGAATCCCGAGGCGCTCAAGCGGCTCGGCGGGATCGAGGCAGCGATGCGACGCGACGCGGAAGCCGCGAGGCATCTGGACGCGGGCCTGGCGCGAGCGCCCCGAGACCTCGAAGCACTCCTGGCGCTCGGCGAGACGTGGTTGCGGCTCGGTGACGCACCGCGCTCGGGCCGCGTCTTCGAGCGCGCCGTGGCGCTCGCGCCGCGCGAACCACGCGCACACCTGGGGCTCGGCTGGGCGCAACTCCTCGGCGGGGACTCCGACGCCGCGGCCCGCACCTGGCGACCGGTGCTCACCGCGGGCGCCAATTCGGCTACGCTGGCGCGCATGTTCGAGCTCTACACCAGCCGTGGCGACACGGCGGCAGTCGCCCTCGTCCGCTCGCAGCTCGCCAGGTGATGCGCTTCGCGCGCGCGGCACTGTTGTGCGGAGCCGGTTTGATGCTGGCCGGCTGCGCCACCACGTTTCCGGAACTCGAACCCCGGGTGCGATCGCGCGGCCCCGAAGCGCCGAACGTGGACTCGGTCACGGTCGCGCTGTGGCGCTTCGACGATGCGGCCGGCGGCCAGTCGACCGACACCGGGCCATTCCGGCTCGCCGGAACTTTCGGCATCGACACCCGGCCCGACTTCGGACGCTTCGGACAGGCGCGTCGCTTCGAACGCAGCACCGGCTCCTTCATGGTGGTGTCGCCGAGCACCCACCTGGTGCCGCGCGACGGCTTCAGTTGCGAGGCGTGGGTGAACATCGACGAGTACGGTCAGTACGAACTCACTCCGATCGCCTGTTGCTGGACCGAGGACCCGAATCGCCAGAGCTGGATGTTCGCGATCGGCGGCCAGCGACTCGAACCGCCGCGCGCCTACATCGCGAGCCCCGGCTTCCACAACTTCATCGCACCGCTCGGCTCGCTCGGGCGGCTCATCTTCGCGTTTCAGCCCGACGCGGCCGGCGCACCGGTCAGCTATCAGTCCGCGGTGCTGGTCGAACGCAAGCGCTGGGTCCACGTGGCCGTCACACTCGACGGCGAGCTGGTACGGCTGTGGATCGACGGACTGCTCGACTCGCAGTACGCGACGCGCAGTCACATCCGTTCGAGTGACGCGCCGCTGCTGGTCGCCAACTACTTCGACACCCGGCGGCTGACCGACTTCACCGGCAGCCTGCGCCTCGACGGCGGCGATCCGAACCCGTACTACGCCTTCGTGGGTTCGATCGACGAGCTGCGCATCTCGTCGGCGGCGCGCGTCGACTTCCCGCGCCCGGGCGGACGCTAGCGCGGCGATCTCCGGGCCGGGGGCGATGCGCGGCCATCGCCTGCGCATTCGGTTGACGCCCCGCCGTTGAAGGTGTCATCGCGCGACGCGTCGCACCGCGAGGATCGCTGAAGATCCCCGTGCTCCCGGCTGGCGCGATTCCCGCAACCTTTCGCCGCCGTTGCGCGCGACGAGCCCCCGCTCATCTCCCCGCGGGAGTTCGCTCATGTGGATGGCGCTCGGCGTGTGCCTGCTCGAGGCTCTGGAGCCTCGACCGTCGGTATCCGTTCGGATCATCGTTGCACCGCTCGTTTCCGCGCACTCGACGTGGACTTCGAAACTCGATGCGCTGGGGCTGCGGCGGTTGAGCCGGCTTCCGATCACGGCTCCGTCGGGGTGGCTCCATCGCATTCCCGGCGAACTGCTGCTGTTCGAAGCCTCCGACACGCTGCGTGCCCGGTTGGCACTCGACGCATTGCGCGACTCCCCCGAGATCGCGTGGGCCGAGCCCGAAACCGAGCGCACCACCTGCGATGCGTGGATGACGCCTCCGGTGTCTGCACCCGCGCAAGCACCACCGCCTCCCACGCTGCCGCCCCAGTTTCCGAACGACCCGCTGTTCCGAGACGGACGCCAGTGGGGACTTCGAAACGCGGGCACGCCCTACGCAGGCCGCGCCGGCGCCGATGTGCGCGCGCTCGAGGCGTGGAGCGTGAGCCGCGGCCGCGACGCCGTGATCCTGGGTGTGGTCGACACCGGGATCGACCCGACACAGCCCGAGCTGGGCGGTCAGCTCGCGGACGGCTCACCCCGCATCCGTTCCGCGTTCAATACCGCCGATCCTCGCGAATCGGTGCACGACTCGATCGGACACGGCACGCTGGTCGCAGGCGTAATGGCGGCGCGCACCGGAAACGGCACGATGTTCGACTCGCTCGGGGTCGCGGGGGTGTGCGGCGGTGACGGCTCGGGCAACGCGGGATGTCGCATCGTGCCGGTCCGCGTCACGCACGGCGGCCTGCGAACCGCCGGTACGTTCGCAATCGCGAACGGCATCCTGCACGCGGCCGGCGCGGGTGCCCGCGCCATCAATCTGTCGTTCGCCGGCAGCTCGCCATCACGCGCCGAGCGCCTCGCACTGGCGACCGCGATCGCGAGAAGCTCGATCGTGGTGGCGGCGAGCGGTAACGACGGCTACACCGCCGGCAGCGCGGCCCGCTGGCCGGCCGCACATGCCGCCGAGGGACTCTGCATCCAGGTCGGTGCCAGCGACTCGTTCGACGAACGCGCGAACTTCTCGTCGTTCGGTCCGGGGCTCGATCTGCTGGCGCCGGGCGTCGAGGTGTGGGGAACCTCCATGACCTATCGCGGCTCCACCGGCTACCAGTTCCCCGGCTGCGTCGCGGCTGCCGGCACCTCATTCGCCGCCCCATTCGTGACCGGTGCGATCGGGCTCGTGGCCGCACTGCGCGACGACCTGTTGCCCGATGATCATGGGCCGCTGCTGCGCGCCGCGGCCCGCGACATCGGCCCGGCCGGATTCGACGCCACCAGCGGCGCCGGAGTGCTCGACCTCGAGCGCACGCTGCAACTGGCCGCGCGCGACCGCGCGGTCTGGCATGCGGAGCTGGCACCCAGCGTGAGCCTCGCCGCTCGCGACTCGCTGCGAGTCGGCGAGCCCGGCATCGCGATCCTTGACTCACTCGGCGGCCAGGCTCGCGTCGAGTGGTGGTTCGCGCGCGCGCCATTCACCTTGCCCGACTCGCTCGCCGACTCGACGCTCGACGCTCCCGCGCTCGCGTGGGCACGAGCCTCGCGCAGCCGCACGATTCGAGACGATCGAACGCCGCCCTGGCTCTCGACCTGGGCACAGGTGACGCGAAGCGGACCGCGTCGATACGAAGCCACCGGCTGGCTCGCGCGCGTCGTCGACCCGCGCGCCGAGCGCCTCGATCCCGCGCTGTCCCGCTGGATCCCGTGCCCGCCCGAGTCCGCGCGCATCGCCGTTACGGCACTCGCGGCGCGGCGCATGGCGACAAACGGACCGGCGCCGGCACCAGCATCGACCCCGGCATTCGCGGTGTCGCCCAATCCCTTTCGCGGCGAGCTGAGCCTGAGCGGCCGGCCCGGTGATCGCCTCGCGATCCTCGATCTCGCCGGCCGCCGCGTGGCGCGAATCACGCTCGACGCGCGCGGACGGGGGCAATGGAACGGGCAGAACGAAGCGCGGCGACGGGTGCCGCCCGGACTCTACTTCGCGCGCCGCATCGACGGGCGCGAAGTGGTGCGACTGGTCCGACTCGACTGACCGGCGGGTGCGCGGCCAGAGGCGAGCGGCGCTCTCGCCGCGAAACTCACGGCGCGGCGGAGCCGCTCTCGGCCACGAAGCCCGCCCAGTAGTAAGGATGTGTGCTGCGCCCCTCGGCACGACGGGCGCGCAACACCGCACGCGTGGCCGCCCGAGCGGAGGCGGCCGCCGCGAGCCCATCGGCAAAGCGGGCGCGACTCAGTTCGCGCATCCATTCGGCGGTCGAGCGATCGTCGATGCGCCACAGGCTCATCACCACCGCGCGAGCACCCGCGGCGCGAAACGCGCGGCGCAGCCCCATCACGCCCTCATTCGAATCGATCCGGCCGAGTCCGGTCTCGCATGCCGAGAGCACCGCCCATTCGAGTCCTTCGAGATCGAGCCCGGCGACTTCCTCGGCACTCAACAGGCCGTCCGCAGCGGCCGAGCGGGAGGAGTCGCGCAGGTTGGCCCCTGCGAGCGCGAGCCCGCCGCGCACCAGCGGGTGGCGACGCGCGAGCGAGTCGCCGCCTCCGCCACGCGCATCGACGGCACATCGTTCCGGCAGGAAGAACCCGTGCGACGCCACGTGCAGCGCGCGCATTCCGGGCGCTGCCTCGCGCAGCGCGCGCTCAGTCGCCGCGGCACCCGTGAGCACGATCGCCCGATCCGCGTTCGCGGTTTCACTCGAGTCCGCGTTCGGCGGTGTGCGAGCGCCCGAGCGCGCCGCCTCCCAGATGCGAGCGACCTCCGCGGCCTCGGCGCGCGAACCGGGCAGGCGCTCGAAGCGCCCGTCCCTGAGCACGGCGCACACGTCGTCGGACGCGCGAGGCGCGCGGCGAGCCGGTGCGTCCGCCGCTCCGAAGTCGGCCCCTCCGATCACCAGCAGTCCGTGGCCGCGGCGCGTCGAGTCGGGCGCCGAGACCAGATCGCGCTCGATCGCGAGCATCTGAAGCAGCGGGCCCGACTCGGCCAGTGTGCCTCCACGCCCGTCCGGCAGTGCCGCCAGCGGCACCAGCGAGAGCGAGCGATCGGGCACCACCAGCACGCGTTCGAGATCCGCGAGCAGCGGCACGAGCGGATCCCACAACAACTTTCTCAGCGCTCGTCCGCGCGCCTCGCACTGGGCCTCCGCCTGAACGCGCCGCAGCGAGGCGGGTGGTCGCGCGATCGCGCTGCGCCATGCTT
>JABFRW010000129.1 GCA_013140805.1 Candidatus Eisenbacteria bacterium | reverse complement strand
GTGCCGGGGCGCCGCGAGGAGTCCGGGGCTCGCAATCCGTGGCGCGGGCGGCGCGACGAACCGCGTGATGGCGGCGTGCGCTCGGGCGCTCCCAAGCCGGCGGACAAGCCGGTCGACCGGCCGGCGCCGCGCGTCGAGAGCCAGCGTCTCGAGCCTCAGCGGCAGTCACCTCCTCCGCGTCCCGCGCGGGATTCGAATTCCGATCGCGGCGGCAAGAGTGGCGACAAAGACGGCGGCAAGGGTGGCGACAAAGACTTCGGCAAGAGCGGCGACAAGGACAGCGGGAAGAGCGGCGGGAAACGCCGCGGTTAGACGCCCGGTGGGGCCAAACTGCTAAGCTGCCCGCCCTCGCACGATGCCACGCGGCCGGAACTCCCGGCCGCGTGGCGTGTAAGAGGGCCACGCGCATGCGCCACCTTCTGCCTGATCATCGCCCGCTCGACCCTTTGCGCCCATGGCGCGTCCGGATCGCCTGTGCCGCAACCGCGGTCGCCCTCGGTGTGGCGCTCGGCGCCGTCGCCTGGGCGCCGGCGGTGCTCGCCCAGGCGGGCCCTCCGGGCTTCACATTCCTCGAGGTTCCGACCGGCGCCCGCGCGGCTGCACTCGGGGGCGCGTTCGCGACCGTGGCCGAGGGATCGGACGCCGCGTTCTGGAACCCGGCCGGACTCGCGGCGACCCAACGCTTCCAACTCGGAGGTGCACATACCGAGTACTTGCAGCAGCTGCGGCACGAGGCCTTCGCGCTCGCGATCCCGGTCGGTGGGGGTGGCATCGCCGGTTCGGTGCGGGCGCTCTACAGCGAGCCGATCGCGGCGCGAGATGAACTCGGCAACGAGATCGGCACCTTCGGGGCGCATGATCTCGAGTTCGGTGTGGCGTGGGGTGGTCGCGTGTCGCCGACCCTGCGGCTCGGACTCGGCGCGCAACTGGTGCGCGAGCGCATCGACCAGTCGGCCGCGATGACCTACGCGTTCAGCGTCGGCACCGCGTGGGACCCGGCGCGCTGGCCCACTCTGCGGTTCGCACTCGCGGCGCAGAACCTGGGGCCCAGTCCGAGCTTCACGATCGAGGACGGCGAGAAGGGCATTCCGGTTCCGCTGCCGTTCGCGATTCAGGGTGGCGTGCGCTGGCTGGGTCCGGCGATCGGAACATGGCAGAGCGCTTCGTCGCTCGAGACCCGCTTCACCCGCGGTCGCAGTGGTCTCGGCATGTTCGGCTTCGAGCTCTCGCAGCCGCTCGGCGCCGCGCTGCGACTCGGCTATCGCTACAACGACGATGCCACGAATCTCTCGATCGGTGGCGGGTGGGCGACGAAGGCGCTGTCGCTCGACTACGCGTTCGTTCCCACCCGGCTCGAGCTCGGCGACACGCACCGTCTGTCGTTCGCGACGCGGTTCTAGCCGCGCCCCAGCTCCAGCTCGCCGCCTTCGAGCTTCACGAAGGTGAAGTGCTCCATCCAGTCGCCGAGCACGAAGAACGCGCGACTCCCGTCGCGCCGCTCGATCGCCTGATGGAAGTGCCCGATCATCACGGTATCGAAACCCGCTTCGAAGCGCGGCAGCGCGATCTCGCGCCACAGACGCTCGACATCGGGTGGACGATCGGGCCTCGAACGGCGCGAGCCATTTGAAACCCAATGGGCGAGCGGGATGCCGAGGTCGGGGTGAAGCAGGCGATAGAGCTCGATACTCACCGGGTGGCGGACGAGTCTCTTGAGCGCGCGATAGCCGAGGTCGCCGCCGACCAGCCCGTCGCCGTGGTGCATCCACACACGCCGCCCCTGGGTCTCGAGCGTGACCGCACCGTCGTAGGTGCGCACTCCCAGTTCCTGAGACAGGAACGGGCCGAGCCAGAAGTCGTGATTGCCGTTCAGATAGTGGATCTCGACGCCGGATTCCTTCAGTTCCGCCAGCACGCGCAGGGTCCCGAAGTGGCGGCGCGGAATCGCAGTCCCGTACTCGAACCAGAAGTCGAACAGATCGCCGACGATGTAGAGCGCCTGGGCGCGGCCCGAGAGGCTCTTCAGAAACGCGTGCAGACGGGCACGGCGCGGCGCCTCGACGGGCTCCGGATCCACTCCGAGATGGGCGTCCGAGAGGAAATACACCGCCGCGGCTGATGGCATGGCGCGCAGCATAGCAATCGCGGGCGCCGGCCGTCACCGCGGCGGCGCCGTGTCGATCCGGCGCCACGCCGCATCGCTCGTCGCCGCCAACGCCGCACTCGTCGCCGCGGGCTGCGCTTGACGGAGATTTGGCCCTCGCGATCTCTCGCGGATCGCAACCGTTCGGTGCTCGAGCGCGTCCATTGTTGCGGAGTGGCGCGTCGTCCACACCTGCGGAGGTGCTCCCCCGCACTTCGACCATCCCGGCTCGATCAGGGACCCGAGGTGAGCGGAGCGTGGGGGTTGCACCGGGGAGATCCGCTCGTGCGTATACTGGCGCGTCGCTCCAACTACCTACACCGATGGCGTGGGGACATTTGACGCTGGGGTAACGCCCGAGCATCCGCCGCCCGATATCTTGGACACGCAATTGCTAGCTCTTCTGATGATCCGGCGCTGACCGCTGGCGCCTCAGAGCCCCGTTCGAGGGAGGAACTCCGAAATGATTCCGGATTCGAATCGCCGCCACACTCCACGCAGTTACATCCTGCTCGCGGGCGGTTTGCTGGTCGCCGGCCTCGTGATCGGGCTCGGCCTGAGCGCCGGTCTCGATCTGCAGCGCGCCAGCAGTGCGGCCAAGGCGTCGCTCGGCGCCACCACTTCGAGCGCCGCGATGCCCGAGAGCCCGTTCGTCTCGGTCGTCGATCGTGCCCTTCCCGCGGTGGTGTTCATCGACGTGCGCAAGAAGGTCGGAACGCGCTCGGACGATCCGCAGGAGGAGTTGTTCCGGCGCTTCTTCGATGGCAATCCGCAGCAGCGCCAGCAGCAGCGGGTGCCGAGCTCGGGCTCGGGCTTCATCGTGGATCGCGAAGGCCACGTGCTGACGAACAATCACGTGGTGCGCGACGCCGACGACATCACGGTGACCCTGAACGACCGCCGTACTTTCAAGGCGACCGTGGTCGGTACCGATCCCGAGACCGACGTGGCGGTCATCAAGATCGAGGGCGGCAATCTGCCGGTGCTGCCGCTGGGCGACTCGGACAAGCTCCGGGTCGGCGACTGGGCGATCGCGATCGGCAATCCGCTCGGCATGCTGCGCGGATCCGTGACGGTCGGCATCATCAGCGCGCGCGGCCGCTCGAACCTCAATATCTTCGGCGGTACCCCGGCGTTCCAGGACTTCATCCAGACCGACGCGTCGATCAACTTCGGCAACTCGGGCGGCCCGCTGTGCAATTCAGCCGGCGAGGCGATCGGCATCAACACCGCGGTCAACTCGAGCGGTCAGGGCATCGGCTTCGCGATTCCGATCAATCTCGCCAAGCACATTGCGGATCAGCTCGTGGCCCACGGTTCGGTGACACGCGCGTGGCTCGGCGTGCGGCTGGCCGAGGTGACTCCCGAGATCGCCGAGGGCTTCAATCTGCCGAATCCCGAAGGCGTACTGATCTCCGACGTGCTGCGCGATCAGCCGGCCGAGCGCGCAGGCCTGCGCCGCAATGACGTGATCGTCGAGTACGACGGCCAGCACGTCGTCGATCTGCAGAAGTTTCGCCTGCGCGTCGCCGACACGCCGGTGGGACGCACCGTCCCGGTCGAGGTGCTGCGTGACGGCAAGCGCATGCGCTTCGAGGTCAAGCTCAGCAATCGCGATGCGGAAGTCGCCGCGAATTCAACCCCGTCGCGTGCTCCGGACACCGTCGCTCCGGCCGCAGGGCTCACGGTCCGATCCCTCACGCAGGCCGAGCGCACGGAGCTGGGCATTCAAGGCGGCGTGCTGATCACGGCAGTCGAGCCGGGCAGCCCGGCCGACGACTCGGATCTGCAGCCCGAAACCGTTGTCGAAGAGGTGAGCGGCAAGGCGGTGGACACTCCGCAGACTTTCGCGCGCGCGGTGCGCGAGGCAAAGGAGCGCGGCAAGCCGGCGGTCCTGCTGGTGCGGCGCGGCGAGTTCACCGAGTTCGTTCCCGTTCGTCTCAAGGACTAGGCGAAATCGGCGGGGGCGGCCCGATGCCGCCCCCGCGTTTCGCGGAAGGATCCCTTTGCGTTCGAACCGCGTCACTCCCCTCGCGCTCGCGACGTTGCTGCTGTTGCTGCTGTTGCTGCGGACCGCTCCGGCCGGTGCGGTGCCGGCGGTGACGGCCGCCCGTTCGTTCACCGGGCCCACCGCGACGCGCGTGGTGTTCGATTTCAGCGAGGCGGTCGCGCACGTTGCGCCGGATTCAGGGCGCGGACGCAGTGTGCGCGTCACGGTCCCGGGCGCCCCTCTCACCGCGGGCGAGTCGGTGCCACGCACGCTCGCGATCGGTGATGGGGTGGTGGATTCGGTCGCGGTCGTGACCGGCGTCGACGGGGCGCGATTCGAGGCCTACTTCAAGGACTCGACCGCCTTTCGCGTGTTCGGACTGCCGGCCTCCGAGGACAAGCCCTACCGGCTGGTGATCGACGTGACCCGAAAGGGCGGCGCGGCCGCTCAAGCCGCGAAGCTCGAGCAGGTGCTCGAAACCAAACACGAGGACCGGCTCCGCATCGTCGCGATCGATGCCGGTCATGGCGGCGACGACGCCGGTGCCCGCTCGACGCGCGCAATCGGCATCCGCGAGAAAGACGTGACGCTCGCGGTGGCCCGCAAGCTCACCGAAGAACTCAACCGGGTGCCGGGCATCCATGCGGTCCTGGTGAGAGACGGGGACTATTTCATTCCGCTGCGCGAGCGGTACCACATCGCCGAGAAGATGAAGGCCGATCTCTTCATCAGCATTCACTGCAATTCGTCTCGACGACGCGGCTCGGGTAGCGGCACAGAGGTGTTCTTCCTCTCCCAGCGCGGCGCTGAAGATCAGGCGAGCCAGGACCTCGCCGATTCCGAGAACGCGGCCGACCTGGTCGGCGGCGTGCCGGCCCAGAGCGAAGACGAGCTCGTGAACATTCTTTACGACGTGAAGCGCAACTCGGCGCTGCAGCAGAGCCAGCTGCTGGCCGAGACGCTGCTCGATCACGTCGCCGAAGATCGCCGGCTCGAATCGCGCGGCATCAAACAGGCCGGGTTCGTGGTGCTCAAGTCGGTCGAGTTCCCATCGGTGCTGGTGGAGACCGCGTTCATCAATAATCCGGTCGAGGCGCGGCTGCTCAAGAGCCCGGCCTTTCAATCGCAGATGGCGCGACAGATCGCCACCGGAGTGAAGAAATACTTCGAGCGTGCCGGGATCCCGCTTCGCAGCGGCGCCGCGAGTACTCCGGACGGCTCGGGACGCTAGTCGACTCCCGCGCGCCGGCACGGGCGCGGCCGCACGTTCACACGCCGGCTTGAGCGAGGAGTGGGAGAGGGACTAGCCTCGCGCTTCGTTGCGCGGTCGCCGTCGACCCGTCCGGCACTCTCTCTTCGTTCGGAGCACCCGTGAGCCAGCCCTCGCCCGAGTTCGACCTGTTGTCCCGCATCGAATTGCTCGCCGACCTCGAACCGTTCGTCGACGACCTCATTCAGCAGCACGAGGCCAAGCGCGAACTGTGGTTTCCGAGCGATCTGTTCGGCGAAGAGGAGCAGGAGAATCCCGAGACCTGGGGCCAGCGCATTCGCAAGCTGGCGGAAGGGCTTCCGGACCCGTGCCGCATCGCGATCGCCCTCAACCTGATCACCGAGGAAGGGCTGCCGCACTTTCACCGACTGCTCGCGGTGCATTTCGGCGACGAGACGTTCTGGCGCAAGTGGAACAACCTGTGGACCGCCGAGGAGGATCGTCACGGGGCGGTGCTGCACGACTACTGCCGCGAGACGCGAATCCTGCATACCCGCACGCTCGAGAAGCTGCAGTTCGAGTACCTGCGTGGCGGCTTCCACCCGCAGTGGGACCGTGATCCGTACCGCGTGTTCGTCTACACCACGCTTCAGGAGCGGGCCACTCAGATGTCGCATGCCGGCACCGGCCGGATCTGCGCCGAGTACGAGCCGAAGGTCGACTACATCCTGAAGAACATCGCCGCAGACGAGGCTCGTCACTACTCGTTCTATCGCCAGGTCTTCGCCGAAGTGATCAAGCGCGACCCCGATCGAGCACTCGAGTCGGCGGCGCTCGTGATGCCCGCGATCGACATGCCCGGCATCTCGATGCCGGGCTTCAAGGAATTCGCCGACGTGGTGCGGCGGTCGGGCATCTACGGTCCGCGTGACTACCTCAAGATCGTCCAGGACCAGATTCGCTTCTGGCAGATCGAGAGTCTGACCGGACTGCGCGAGAGCGGGCGCGTCGCCCAGGAAAAAATCCTCCAGATCCCACGCCGTCTCGAGAAGATCGCCGAATACGTCGAGAACAAGAGTCGATCGAAGACGTTCTCATTCGAGCTGGTGTTCCAGCGCGAATTCGCGCTGGATTGAGCGTGCACGATCGCGTGGTGGTGACCGGCCTCGGCGTCGCGGCCCCGGTCGGAACCGGCGTCGAAGCGTGCTGGGATGCATTGATCAACGGCCGAAGCGGGATCGGGCCGATTACGCGATTCGACGCCTCGGGGCTGCGCAGCCGCATCGCCGGCGAAGTGCTGGATCTGGACGCCGAGGCTCGCGTGTCCTCGAAGGTGCTCAAGCGCAGCGCGCGATTCACGCAGCTCGCGCTCGTGGCGGCGCTCGAGGCGGTGGCCGACGCCGGTCTCGCCGAGGGTGCGGAGCGCGAGAACGTGGCGGTGGTCGCGGGTTCCGGTATCGGTGGGTTCGAGTACCTGAATCGCGAGCACGCGGTCTTTCTCGAGAACGGCCCCGGCCGGTTCGCGCCGCTCACGGTTCCGATCATCATTCCGAACATGGCGGCGGGCGCGATCGCGATGGAAACCGGATGTCGCGGTCCCAACCTGTGTCTCGCGACCGCTTGTGCCTCGGGCGCCAATTCGCTCGGCACCGCGCTGGATCTGATTCGCAACCGACGCTGCGATGTCGCGATCGCGGGGGGGGCCGAGAGCACGATCTCGGCGTTCGCGATCGACGGCTACTGCCAGCTGCGAGCGCTCAGCACGCGCAACGACTCGCCGACCACCGCGTCGCGGCCTTTCAGCGCCTCTCGTGACGGCTTCGTGATCGCCGAGGGCGCCGGATTCCTGATGCTCGAGCGAGAGTCCCTCGCACGGTCGCGCGGCGCGCGGATCTACTGCGAGCTGGCGGGCTACGGGGCGACCGGCGATGGCTACCACATGACCGCGCCGGATCCCGAAGGTCGCGGAGCCGTCCGCGCGATGCGCGCCGCACTGGCCGACGCCGGACTCGCCCCCGATGCGATCGAGGTGATCAATGCGCATGGCACTTCGACGCCGCTCAACGATGCCACCGAGACGCGCGCGATTCACGAGGTGTTCGGCGCCCACGCGCCGCGACTCGCGGTCCACTCGACCAAGTCCATGACCGGTCACGCGCTTGGCGGCTCGTGCGCGATCGAGGCCGTGGTCGCGGTGCTCACCCTGACGCGCGGCGTGATCCATCCCACCGTCAATCTTCACGAGCTCGATCCGCAGTGCGATCTCGACTACGTGCCGAACGTCGCGCGCGAGGCGCGGGTGGCCACGGTCATGTCGAATGCATTCGGATTCGGCGGGCACAACGCCGTGCTGGTGTTTCGGGCGCTCGGGACCCCGGCCTAGCGCTTCAGCGCCCGCCGCCGACCTTCTTGATTCGGCCTTCGTCGCGGTACTGGAGAGCGCCGCCATTCGCGCACTTCGCCCGTACGAATGCCTCGAGGAATTCGCGCACCGTTTCGCCGGTCTCGGCGCGATCGCGCGCCTGGGCGAACGCCGAGTAGTTGTCGCCGCCGTCGGCCATGAAGTTGTTGACCGCGACCTTGAAGTCGCGGCGCTCGTCGAGTGCCGTGCCGTCGGCCAGCACCAGAGTCACGAGGCGTGCGCCGGCCGGGCGACTGGTATCGAACTCGTAGCGAATTCCGCTCACCTGCGTGACCCGGTCGTAGCGCAGTGCGTCTTCGAGCGCCTGCTTCACCTGCGCCCCGGTCAGGGTGAGCGTCACCACGGTGTTGTCGAACGGCATCACTTCGTAGATGTCGCCGCGCGTCACTGCACCCGCGCGCAGGTCGGCGCGCAGCCCGCCGGCATTCTGAAGCGCGATGTCGGCGGCGACGCCCTCGCGCATCGCGTCGGCGACCAGGTTTCCGACCGTGCTCTCGCCGCCACGATTGCGGAACAGCTGATTGATATTGCGGCCCACCGGTGCCGCCGCGACCGGCGCGATGTCCTTGTTCCAGCGCTCGACGCGCGCCGCCATCGCCGAGTCGGGAACCACGAGGTCGGCGTAGGTGCGCTCGAGCCACGACTTGCGTTCGATGACGCGATCGCGCAGCGGGTCGACCACCAGGTCGCACACCCCCAGCCACTCGCCGTGCGATCCCGAAATGAGCGCCGGGATCCCGTCGACCACGCCGGGTACCACGTTGTGGCTGTGGCCGCCGAACCATGCGTCCACGCCCTTCACGCCTCGAGCGAGGCGCGCCAGATCGCCGCTCACGCCGCGCGCCGAATCGTAGCTGGCGGGGATGTGCCCGATGCCGATCACGGCATCCACACGGTCCTTGCGGCGCATGCGGTCCACGATCGGCACCGCGGTCGCCGAGTCGTCGAGGAAGCGCAGGTGCGCGACGTACTTGCCGAGCGTCACGTTCGGCGTGCCCGGATAGGAAAGCCCGAGGATGCCGAGCCGTACGCCGCGGCGGGACATCAGCGTGTCGCTGCGCGCCCAACGCGGCAGCTTGCCGCTCTTGCGCTCGCGGATGTTGGCGCCGAGTGCTGCGCCGCGGAATTCGTGGATGCGGCGGATCAGGGTGTCGGCGCTCCAGTCGAACTCGTGGTTGCCGATCGCCGCCGCGCTGTAGCCGAGCGCGTTCATCTGCTCGATCATCGGGCGGCCGAACACCAGATTCGAGATCATGGTGCCCTGATACCAGTCGCCACCATCCACCAGCACCGTTCCTTCGGGGTTCACCGCACTCAGTCGCTTCACGTTGCCCGCCAGCGCCACCGAACCGCCGTAGGCGCGGCCGGTGCGCCGGTCACGACCGCCGCCCAGAATGCCGCCGTGGAAGTCGGTGGTCTCGAGAATGCGCAGCGTCGGAAAGCGCGTGTTCGCGACCAGTGCGAGCGCCTGAACTCGCGTAAGCGTGTCGCTCGTCACGAACCGCCCGGGTGCGCCGGTCCCGAGGCCGACGCCCATTGCGAGGCCGCGCCGGAACGACCGGTCGGGAGTCGGTGCGAGCGCATATCCGGCCACCCGTGCCGCGCGTTCGCACCACTCCGTCGCGAGTCCGAGCTGCAACGTGGCGAAGGTTCCGAACATCTCTTCGGTCTGCGCCGCGCCGAGCACGCGACGTCGCACCAGGCCGTCGAGCCACGGCTCGAGTGAGTCGGGCACGTCGGCAAATGCTCCCGAGGGCCGCTTCTCGCGCCACTCGAAGGCGCGCGCGAGCCAGTACGCGAGCTCGCCGCGCTGCGCCGGCTCACGCGGGAAAATGCGTTGCACCTCGGCCGCGGGCAGCACCTGCTCGCGCACCAGGCGGTCGATCAAGGGCCGTTCGACGGTCGTGGCGTAGTCGGGAAGCAGGTTCCACTCCCGGCCGCGCGCAGGCTCCGGAGCGCCGCGCCGCAGCAATTGCGCGATCGCGTCGCGAACCAGCACCGGGCTCGTCGAGACGCGCGTCGCGCGCGCGAGCATTCGGTAGCCGCCGCCGCCGCCGGCTCGATAACTGTTCGTGACCACCTCGATCGAATCGCCCGCTCCGAGCGGAGCGTCGCCTTTCGACAGATGCACGATGCGATCGCCGGGGGGGCGTGTGAGGTCGATTTCATAGCTCACGCCGCTCGCGGCGTCGAAGTGGGAGGCGCCGAAGTTCGGCTCGGTGAGCGCGCGATCCGCCGCGTACGTGTAGGGGGCGAACGCGAGCGCCGCGTGCTCGAGCGCTTCGGCGAGTTGTGCGCCCGACAGTCGCAACGTGACGAGCGTGTTGTCGTAGGGGTAGAGGCGCGACAGATCACGCCGCGTGATCGGCCCGGGTCCCAGTCGCTGCGAAGCATCGAACATCGAGGCGAGCGAGACCGGTGCGTGAGAGGCGTCGCGCTGCGCGGCGTGCAGCAACCCCCACAGCGGGCCGTCCTCGAAGCGGCCGCTCGGTGCGTCGATCGCTCGCGCGGTGCGGCCCACTTCTTCATCGAGCGCCGCGCGAGTCGCGGCGTGCAGGTCGGCGGCGAGCGCGACGATCGCGGGATCCGACGGCGTCGAGTCGGTCACCGCGATCACGCTGCCGGTACGCTTCGAGACGAGCCAGCTGTCGCGAGGTCCCGCGCGCGTGAGCTCCACATCCACGCGGCCGAGTGCTTCGCCGTGCTTGCCGGCCTGTGCTCCGAACGCGTCTCCGATCATGAGCTGCGGCCGCGTCTCGTGCGTGTGGCCCAGAATCCACACGTCGACGCCACCGACTTCGGTCATGAGGCGATAGGCCCAATTCTCATAGGCGGTGTCGAACTCGCGCGTCGCGCGGGTGAGCGGATCCTTCTCGAGCCCGGTGTGCGCCAGCACCACGATGACGTCGCAACGCTCGCGGTCCCGCAAGCGTCCGACCTCGCCGGCGACCGTTTCGATCGGCGGCAGGAACTGAACGCCGGCGGTGAACGACGGATCGAGCCACTCGGGCGTGCTGGGGGTTACGACTCCGACGACTCCGACGCGCAGTGGCCCCGCATCTCGAATCACCGAGGGCGGGAAGACCAGGTGCTGGTCGGAGGTCCGGACCACGTTGACGGCGAGAAACGGAAAGCGCGCCTGTTCGCGGGTGGAATCGAGTGCCGCGAGTCCGTGATCGAACTCATGATTGCCGAGCGCCATTGCGTCGTAGCCGAGCGCGTTCATCGCCGCGAGGATCGGCTCGGGACCGCGGCGGCCACCTTCACGCCACACGGTCTGAAGCGGCGAGCCCTGCAGCGCGTCGCCTGCGTCCAGCAGCAGCGTCGGCGTGGTGTCGGCGCGCGCGATGCGAATCAGGCTGCCGAGCTTTTCGAGCCCTCGCGGTGCCGGGCGATCGGCGAGGTAGTCCCACGCCGTGAGCGCGCCGTGTAGGTCGGTGGTGTGCAGGATCGTGAGCTTCGCCTGCTCGGCGTGGGCGGAGGTCGACGCAGCGAGCAGCAGGGCGAGGATCGTCAGGGATTTGTTCATGGAGTCGAGCGACGCTAGCACCGTCTCGAAACAAGGGTCAAAGAGAAACCGTGCTAGAGTGCCGCGCTCATGAGCGAGCGACCCCCGACGCATTGCCCCGATTGCGGGCGGCCGGTTCCCGAAGACGTGGCCGAGTGTCCCGCGTGCAGCTTTCCGCTCGCGACCGTGGCACCCGTCACGGGCGCTGGATCCGCGCCGACTCCGCCACCGAACGTCGCTCCCGAGCCTCTCATCGAGGTGAGCCGACCGGGTCCGCCGCCCACGGTTCGGATCGATCCGGCGATCCCGCGCCCGCCGCGCCGTCCGCCGCGCGCCGCCGCGATTCCACCCCAGGCGCTCAGCCTGTGGCTGATCTTCGGCGCGATCATGGCGCTGGTGGTGATCTGCGTCGGAGTGCGTGGATTCCGCGAAAGCAACCAGGTGCCGGTGCCGGGCTCGAATGCCGGCCAACAGGCGCGAGCCGATTCACTGCAGCGCGTGATCGCAGCCGACTCGACCAACGTCGCGGCGCGCGTTCGATTCGGCGACGTGCTCTACGACACCGGCAACTGGTCGGACGCGATCATCCAGTACCGCGCAGCGGTCCGCATGGACTCGAGCCTCGCGACCGCAATCGTCGACATGGGCGTGTGCTTCTACAACCTGGGCGACTCCGCCGAGGCCGAGCGGTTGTTCGAGCTCGCACTCAAGCGCGACGCGCATCAGCCGGTGGCGTTGTTCAATCTCGGCATCATCCTCGAGCGGCGCAAGGAATACCGCGCAGCACTCGGCAGCTACCACCGAGCGCTTCAGAGCGACCCGCCCGAAGGCATGAAGTCCGCGCTGGTCGATGCGATGGCGCGAGTTCAGAAGGAGCTGGGCGCCACACCTCCGCCGCTTCCCGACGGGCACTAAGACGGCAGCAGCGCGAACGACGCAAGTGCCGCGCGTGTCGCGGCCCCGATGCGTCCGGGCTCGATCAGCGCGGTGCCGATGAGACGAGCCAGGTCCGCCGGAGTATCGAGGTCGGAGAGCGTCTCGAGCGTTGCGACCGCGAGGTGCTGCCGGGCCGCGCGTGCGCGCGTTGCTTCGAAGACCTCCGCGCCGCCCCACGCGATGCCTTCGAACAGCCGCGGCTGTGGTTCGCGTATACCGATCAGCCAGTAGCCGCCGTCTTGCGCCGGGCCCAGGACCAAATCGTGGTCGCGTAAGGCGGCGGCGGCGGATTGCAGCTGCGCAATGCTCAGGTCCGCGCAATCGCTGCCCACGATCAGCGCCGCCTCCGCCTCCGATCGCATCCGGGAGAGCGCTGTGAACATACGCGCGCCGAGATCCGCGCCGCTCTGCTCCGCGACCGTGATGCCATCCGGCACGGCCCAGTCGCTCACGGCCGGAGCGTCGGCCCACCACAACGTCACCGCACCGATCCGGCTCGCGAGTGCGGTCGCGAGCGCGTCGCGCACCATTGCCTCGTGGAGCGCGCACGCCATGGCGGCCGGCAGCGCCGGTGAGAGGCGCGTCTTGACCGCGCCGACGCGTGGCCAGCGCGCGAACACACCGACTTGAGTCACGAGCGGTCGCGTCTCGGGTTGTGGCGGGGACATGGCGCGGGCAGAATACGGCCGCGCCCCTCGCACCGCGAGCCCGGCTTCGAACACGGAGGTTCCATGACCGCGATGCGCCCGCACGCCATGACCCGCGCATGAAGCGTGTGGTGCTTCCGACGGTGTTGTTCGCGGCGCTCGCGATCGTGGCGGTGGCGTTGCTCGCATGGTTCGCGTATCGCAGCGTGCGCGGGGCGCTCGAGCAGGAGTTCGAGCGCCGCATCGAGTCGCTCGCCTCGACCACCGCCGCGCAGGTCCGCCCCGAAGATCTCGAGGACGTGCGGATCTACGGCGAGGAGGGCACCGGATACCTGGCGATCCAGGTGGTGCTCGAGCAGCTGTGCTCGGCGTCCAGCACCACGGCGGCGACACTGCTCGACTCCGCGCGCGTCGTGGTCTACGACTGCCGCACACCCGAGACGCAGGGTGCGACGAGTGTCCTCGACTCGGTCGCTCGAGCGGCACTCGCGACCGTCGCGAGCGGACGCACCGCCGTGACCGGTCTGATCCCGCGTGCCGCCGGAGCCCGCCGCTTCGCACTCGCGCCGGTGCTGAGCGAGGTGGACCACGGGCATACCGTGGCGGTGCTCGCCGTCGAGGTCGAGCCGGTCTACCTCGCGCAGCTCGCAGCGCTCGGGCGGCAACTCGCGCTCATCACCGCGGTCATCGCGCTGGCG
>JABFRW010000128.1 GCA_013140805.1 Candidatus Eisenbacteria bacterium | reverse complement strand
GAGCGACGCCGCTCGCATCCTATCTCTCGACGCTCGAACCGGCGGCGCCGTCGCGCTGGTCGGAGGCGCTCACCGAGCCGGCGTCGCTCGGCGCGGTGCCCGCGACCCTGCTCGCCGAGCTGCACGCCGAGCTGGGCTACGACCCCGGCGACCGGGAGGGGCTCGCGTTCGCCGCGGACCATCTGTGGTATCTGCCCGACGACCTGTTGCTCAAAGAGGATCGCGCCACCATGGGCGCCTCGGTCGAGGGCCGCGTGCCGTATCTCGACGACTCGCTGGTGCGGTGGGCGGCGGGGCTGCCGCTCTCGAGTCGCTTCGGCCCGAACGGCGAAGGGAAACACGTACTGCGAACCCTCGCGCGCCGCCTGCTGCCCGAGGACCTTGCCGCGCGGCGCAAGCACGGCTTCTCGGTGCCGATCGAGGACTGGCTGCGTGGCCCACTCGACTCGCTGCTCGGCGACGTGCTCGCCTCGCCGGGCAGTGGCGTGTTCCGCACCGAGGTGCTCAAGCGCTGGCACGACGAGCATCGAGCGCGTCGCGATCGATCGGGGCCGCTGTGGGCCGCGCTGTGCTTCGAGCTGTGGTGGCGCGAGATCGCGGTGATCTCTCCATGAATGGTGCGAAACGCCCGGTTCGAGTGCTCCACATCATCACTCGGATGATCGTGGGGGGAGCGCAGGAGAACACGATGCTCTCCTGTGCGCTCATCGATCGCGAACGCTTCCCGAGTGTTCTGCTGTGCGGTCCCGAGACGGGTTCCGAAGGGGAGCTTCACACCGAGACCCGCGCGCGGGGCGTCACGATGCATCTCGAACCGCATCTCGTGCGTGCACCCCATCCATTCAAAGATCTGTCGGTGATCGCGCGACTCGCCCGATTCATTCGCGAACAGGCGTTCGACGTCGTGCACACGCACTCTTCCAAAGCCGGAATCGTCGGGCGCATCGCCGCACGTCGCGCCGGCGTGCGCGCCGTCGTCCACACCGTGCATGGTTGGGGATTCCATCCGCGCCAGAATCCGCTCGAGCGGGAGCTCTATCAGCGGCTGGAACGCTGGTGCGCGAGCATGTGTCGGTCGATCGTGGTCGTGGCCGAAGCGGATCGCGAAGAGGGTCTGGAGCTCGGCATCGGACGCGCCGAGCAGTACGTCACGATTCGCTCGGGCATCGAGATCGAGGCCTTCCGGGATGTGGCGATCGCTCGCGAGGAGATCCGAGCCAGGCTGGGTCTCGATCTCGACGCGTTCGTGATCGGATGCGTCGGACGCCTGAGCCCTCAGAAGTCGCCGCTCGATCTGTTCGCAGCCTTCACACGTGTGGCGGCCGCCCGGCCGGATGCCCATCTCGTCTACGTCGGTGACGGGCCGCATCGAGCGGCACTCGAGGCCGCGGCCGCGCGCGCATCACTTGAGCACCGCGTGCATCTGCTCGGCCTGCGTCGAGACGTTCCCGAACTGCTGCGGGCATTCGATGTGTTCGCGCTGAGCTCGCGATGGGAGGGGCTGCCCCGCGTGTTCCCGCAGGCCATGGCGGCGGGGCTCCCGATTGTCGCGACCCGCGTGGATGGCGCGCCCGACGCGATCGTGTCAGGCGAAACCGGCTGGCTCGTCGAGGTCGGCGATGCGTCCGGGATGGCGGCGCGCCTGATCGAAATCGCGAACGACCCGACGAAGGCGAAGCGCATGGGAGCTGCCGGTCGGGCCCGAGTCGATGAATTCTCGTCGACTCGGATGGTGGCGCAGCTCGAGCAACTCTACGAGCGACTCACGGCCGCGGATGATCGGGCGTGAGGCGGGGCTGGGCTTGACCCTGCTGCGCCGAACTCCGTAGGGTCACGCGGCTTCGGATCGACGATTCGTGTCGAGCACGTCTCTCGAGTCTCCGATGCGCCGCCGGCCGCCGGGCCGGCCCCAGAACCGGAGGATTGACCGCGTGAACGCTCTGCTCGCGCTGTTCCCCGCTGAAGGTCGCCGGTTTCTTCACGCGGCGTGGGGACGCAAAGGCCCGATCGGAATGTTCGTCGGCGGCGTCGCGCTGGCCGCGGTCGTGGTTTCGCTGCTGTTGCCGGCGTGGTTTGCCGCCGAGTCCACGATTCTGCCGCCTTCCGACGGGTCGAACAGCTTCGGCATGATGTCCTCGATGATCCAGGCGTCGGTGCTGAATCAGGTCGGAATCTTCTCGACGCAGACTCCGTCCGACGTGGTGGCCGAGATCCTCAAGAGTCGCACGCTGCGTGAGGAGCTGATCACCAAGTACGACCTCAAGACCACCTACAAGGCGAAGCACATGGACTTCGCACTCCGCGCCCTCGAGCAGCACCTCGAGGTCGGAATCAACAAGGCGGGTGTGATCACGGTACGCATGGAAGACCGAAGCGCGAAGCGTGCAGCGAACATGGTGAACGATCTCGTGGCGATGCTCGATCGCTTCAATCGAGAGGCGTTGAATACGCGTGCCAAGCGCACGCGGCGATTTCTCGAGACCCGGCTCACCGCCGTCGAGCACCAGATGATGCAGGCCGAGTCGACGCTCACCTCGTACGAAAAGCGCAACAAGATGGTCGCCAGCACCGAATCGGGTGCGATCGGTGCAATCGCTTCGGTCATGGCCGAGCGCATGAATCTGCAGGTACGACGCTCGTATCTTTCGAGCTTTACGCAGCCGGGCAGCCCGTCTCTCAAAGAGATCGATGCGCAGATGGGAGCGTACGAACGCCAACTCGCTCAACTGCCAAGCCTCAAGCAGGAGGGATCGCGGCTGGCTCTGAATGCCGAGATTCAGCGCCGCGTCTTCACGCTGCTCACCGCTCAGTACGAGGATGCGAGAGTCGAGGAAATGAGAGACACGCCGACGCTCACGGTGCTGGATGTCGCGCGTCCGCCCGACGTGCGTTCACGACCGCGGCGCGGAGTGATCGTCGTGGCCGCATCGGGTCTCGCCACCCTGCTGGCGCTCGCGTGGGCGTGGTTGCGCATGCAGCGCGACGACGCGGTGGCCTAGGAGCGAGGTGAGCTCGCTTCACACAGGCGCGACCGCAGCGCAGCAGTTCGCGGAGAGTCGCGAGATGCATCGCGCGCTCTCGCATCCGCTGGTGATCGGCGGCGCGGTGGTATTCGCCCTGGTCTTTGCGTTCGCGGTCGGCGATCCCACTGCGGAAAACGTCACTCGCCTGGTGGCGGTCGTCGGCGTGATTCTGGGAGTCGGTGCGGTCGCGCGTCCCGATCTGGGATTTCTGGCGCTCGCGGGCTCGTCCGTGCTGCTGCTCGCCGTTTCCGCGTTCAAGGGTGGAAGCCTCACGGGATTCGATCTTCTGTTGCCCCCGGTGCTGCTCGGAACCTACGCCGGCAGCGGTGCGCGAGCCGCCGCCAGGGGCGAGCGAGAAGAGTCCGGGCCGGTGCACGAAGCGATTCGCAACGCCGGGCAACGACTCTCTCGCGCGACGGTCGTTTATCTGCTGATTGCGGCCGCGTCGCTCTTCGTCACCGTCGCGCTCGGATTTCCCGGCGGAGCCTTCGCCTCCGGAGCGAGTCTGATTCGCGCCATCGAGGGCCTGCTGGTATTTCCGCTGGCAGTGATCTGGCTTCGGACCGAGCGGGATGTCCGTCGCACGCTCGCAGTCCTGCTCGGAGCGCTGATCGTGCTCGCACTGGTCAACGGAATCGCAATGATCGGTGGCGAGGTCCAACGCGCAGGTCTCACCTGGTACGTGAATGAACTTCCGCTCTCGATCGCGAGCCCGAACGAGGCGGGGAGCGCGATGGTTCAACTGTGGGGACTCGCCCTTGCACTGCGCGCGGCGCGTCGACCCAGCGGCGGGCTGTGGGTGCTCGGTCTCATCCTGGTCGTCCTCGTCCTCACCCAGGCTCGCAGCGGGCTGCTGGCCTGGCTGACCTTCACCCTGATCGTTTCCTGGCGAGCGGGATGGCGACCACTCCTGACGACCTTGCTGCTGGTGGGCGTCGCGGTGCCGTTGGTGCCCTCCGAGTACTGGGGGCGCATCTGGCGAACCCTCAGCTTCGAGCCGCGCTCGCTCGAGGCCTACTCCGCCTACATCCGATTCGTGGACTGGCAGTCCGCGGTGCGACAGATCCTCGACTACCCGATCTTCGGCGTCGGGTACCTCGGCTATCGGCACTTCTCCGATCGGCACAACGGACTCGGAATCGTATTCGGGAGTACCGAGAACTACTTCCTCGAAGTGCTGGCGGGAACCGGGGTCATCGGATTCGTGGCGTTCCTGGTGGTTCTGCGTCGCCTGTTTCAGCTCGGTTCACAGATCCGTGCTCGCGTTCCGAGCGCCTCATTGGCCTACCACATGAGCCGCTATCACACCCCGCTGGTCGTCGCGGTACTGGTCACCAATCTCACGGCGAGCGGGTTGGTCGGCATGGTCCCGCTCGCGCAACTCGCGTTCTGGTGTGCGCTTCTGCTGCGTGCTGCACATCTCGCGGTTCCCCCGAAGCACGCCTGATGCTCGAGGTCGTGGCGTTCGCGCCGTATCCTCCGTCCGGAGCCTCGACGCGCTATCGCATCTCGCAGTTCCAGCCGGCGCTGCGATCGCTCGGCGTGCAGCTCGACCTCATGCCGCTGCTCGATGAGCCTGCGTTTGCGCGCTTGTACGAGCCGGGTCGAGTGCTCGCCAAATCGGTGGACTTCGGTCGGGCGTTGATGCGCCGCTGGCGACAGCTCGCAGCCGCAGGCCGCTATGACGTGGCCGTGGTCCAGCGCGAGTTGTGGCCGATCCTGGGTGAGGGAGCCACGAGTCGGCTCGAGCGCCTTCAGCCGCGCTGGGTGTTCGACTTCGACGACGCCGTGTTCCTTCCCAATGTGAGTCGCGCGAATCGGAACTTTGCATGGCTCAAGCCGCGCTGTCAGCACTCCCAGCTGGTGGCGGGCGCCAGCCGTGTCGCGGCGGGCAATGCGTGGCTGGCCGCGTGGGCACGCTCGCGCCGGCCGGAGCGTGATCCCGCGGAGGTCGAAGTGATTCCGACCGTCGTCGACACCGATGCCTGGGCCCCTCGCCGGCGCAACGCCGGACCGCCGAGACTGGTGTGGATCGGGAGCGGCTCGACCGTGCGTTACCTCGACCCGCTCAGGCCCGCACTGATGCGACTCACACGCCAGCATCCCGGCCTCGAACTCCACGTCATCGGTGCGCGGTTCGAAGCCCCGGAGCTGCGGGTGTTCGAGCATCGATGGTCGTCAGCGACCGAGATCGAGCTGGCGGCCGCATGCGACATCGGACTGGCGCCGCTCGACGACGATGACTGGTCGCGAGGGAAGTGCGGGCTCAAGCTGCTGCTCTATCTCTCGCTCGGACTCGCGGCGGTCGCCTCGCCGGTCGGAGTGCACACCGAGATCCTCGCGGACGGCGCCAACGGGCGTCTGGCCGCGAGCCCCGAAGCATTCGAACTCGCAATCGACGAGCTGCTGCAGGATCGGACGCATCGTCACGCGCTCGGCGATGCAGGGCGCACCACCGTCGAGGAGCGCTATTCGTTGCGCGTGGTCGCGCCACGGCTCGCGGCTCTGCTCCGTACGGCGGCCGAAAGCAGCCGGCACTGATGCCGGCGCCCGGATCGGGAGTCGTCGCGCCAGTGCGTGTGGCACACCTCGTCGCGACTGCCGGAGCCACGGGGGTCGAGTCGTACTTACTCACCTTGCTCGGCGCGTTCGACCCTGCTCGAGTCGAGGCCACGCTCTTCGTTCCGGGAGAAGGGCCGCTGGTCGAACGGGCGAGAGCGAAGGGGATTCGCGTGGAGCTCGGCGCACCTTCGCGAAAGCTCGACTTCGGGGCCGCCCGCCGGCTCGCGGAGCGCTGGCGCGGGCGCTTCGACGTGATCCATGCGCACGGGCCACGCGCATTGTTCTGGGCAGGCCGCGCCGCGCGCGCCGCCGCGATCCCGCAGCTCGTCGCCACCGTTCACGAGTTACGCTGGCAGACGCTGCCACCGAGCTGGAAACGCGAAGTCTGGATCGCGCTCGAGCGCCTCGCGATGTCCCGCGCGGACGACTTGATCACGGTCTCGGACGCCACGCGGCGGGATTTGCTGGCGCGGTGGCCTGAATTCGCGGCGCGCACCCGTGTGGTTCACGCCTCGACCCCGCATATGTCGGATCGGGGCGCGATTCCGCTCGCGAGCCCACGCCGCGAGGTCAACGAGACGTTTCGCGTCGCGACCGTGGGGCGATTCGACTGGCAGAAGGGCTACGACCTGCTGCTGCCCGCGATGGCGGAGTGGAAGCGGCGGGGTGTGGACTTCGAGCTGGACATCGTCGGGCACGGCACGCTGGAGCCCGGGCTCCGGGCCTTGAGTGCACGGCTGGGACTCGAGGGTCGGATTCGCTGGCATCCCGCCGAAACCTCGGTGCCGGAGCTTCTCTCTCTCGCGCATGTCTACGTCACGGCATCGCGTGCGGAGATGTTCGGGATCGCGGTGCTCGAGGCGATGTGCGCGGGCCTTCCGGTGGTCGCGAGTGCCGCCGGCAGCCTGGTCGAGGTGGTCGAGGACGGCGTGACGGGAGTGCTCGTTCCGTTGCGGCCGGAGGCGAGCTTTGCGGCTCGAATCGTCGACCCGCTGGAGCGGCTCCGAATGGACCCCGTGGGGGCAGCCGAGATGGGTGAGCGTGGGCTCGAACGGGCGTGGACGCTGTTCTCGCCTGAACGCCTCGCCGCCGGTGTGAGCGCGGTCTACCGACGGGGCCCCGTCTCGTCCGGATGATTCGGCGAGTTCGCACGCACGTTCGCATAGTGGCGGACCATGTCGCGTGGCGAGATCGAGCGTTCCGATAGTCGTCCGAAGAAGTACGTGCAGGAGGCTCCATCGAGCGACTGCGAACGCCCCGTGACGCCGTCGAGCCATTGGACCCAGAACAGGCCGAGGCGCGCGAGCCGGCCGACCATTCTCGAACGTGTCAGCGCGCGCACCAGGTGCTCGATCGACCAGGCGAACTGAATTCCAGGCCCCGCGATCAGGCCGGAGTCGAGTCGCTCGAAGCGCCGAAAGAGCCAGCGCTGCCCGCTCTCGGTGAAGCGCGTGAAGTCGTAGGCGCCTTCGTGAACCTGCTGCAGGAAAGGTGTCTCCGCGTAGACCAGCCCATTCGGGCGCAACACTCGCTCGATCTCCGCCACGACCTGCCAGGGATCGAGTACATGCTCGAGCACCGCCTGGACCCAGACCGCGTCGATGGTGCGGGACTCGAGCGGAATCGAGTGCGCGTCCGCGATGAACTGACACCAACGCGATGCGTAGATGTCGAACGCGATCACGTCGAGGTCGGGGGCTTCGTAGATCGCATCGGTGCCACCACCACGGGTACCGCCACCGATCACGAGCACACGCGCGCGCCTCCCGTCCGCTCGGAGTGTTTCGCGCATTTGAATCGCCAGCCGACCCGAAGTGGGAGTCGGGCGTGCGAAGAGCTTTCGAATCCAGGTCGCGGGGCCGCGCGTCACCGCTCGCGGCACCGCGCTCGCGGCCGCGGTTCGCCGCAGGACGTCACGGTCGAGAATGCTGTTCGGAAAGTCGACGAGTACCGGAATGCCCGCGGAATTCTCGAACGATTGCGAGCACGATCCTGAGCAGCTCGGAATCCGTTCGCCGGTTGAACTCGAAGACCACGCGAGCGCACCGCGACATGCGGGACAACGAAGATCGACTTCGAACTGTCGAATGCTGAGTAACGGCAATGAGATGCCTCCCCCGACGACGGAAACGGAAGACGCCGACTGTCGGGGACCGGCTCGATACGGTCAAGAGTGCGGCCGATCGGATGCGCATTGACCGTCGAGGCGACGGTCTCTAGTGTGACCGCGCTTCGCGCGCGACACCGCGCGCACGAATGGTTCGGGAGGCTCGCATGCGTCGCGTTCTCGTCACTGGCGTCACCGGATTCGCCGGCAGTCACCTGGTCGACTACATGCTCGAACGAGGCGACTGCGAGATCTTCGGAATTCAGCGGTGGCGCAGCCGCACCGAGAACATCGAGCACTTCGCAGACAAGATCTCGCTGCTCGAATGCGATCTTCGCGACGCGACCTCGACGCGCGACACGCTCGAGAGGGTGCGCCCCGAGTGGGTGTTCCATCTGGCGGCACAGTCGTTCGTGCCGACCTCGTGGATCGCTCCGACCGAGTCGTTGACCACCAACGTGCTCGCGCAGGTCAATCTCTTCGAAGCTGCGCGACACATGGGGCTCAAGTGCCGGTTCCAACTCGCTTGCTCGAGTGAGGAGTACGGCATGGTGTTTCCGGACGAAGTCCCGATCAAGGAGACGAATCCGCTGCGACCGCTGTCGCCCTACGCGGTGAGCAAGGTCGCGCAGGACATGCTGGGCTACCAGTATTGGATGTCGTTCAAGGTCGACAGCGTGCGCACCCGCGGTTTCAACCACGAGGGGCCGCGCCGCGGCCCGGTGTTCGTCGCGAGCGACTTCGCCAAGCAGATCGCCGACATCGAGAAGGGGAAGAAGCAGCCGGTTCTGCACGTCGGAAACCTCGAGGCACAACGCGACTTCACCGACGTACGCGACATGGTGCGCGCCTACTGGCTGGCTCTCGAGCACTGTGAGCCGGGAGAGGCCTACAACATCTGCTCGGGCAAGGCTTGGACGATCCGGGCGCTGCTCGATCATCTGCTCAGCCTCACCAAGGCAAAGATCGAAGTGCGCGAAGACCCGGCACGTCTGCGCCCCAGCGACGTGCCGATCCTGCTCGGCGACAACACGAAGTTCGTGAAGGCGACCGGCTGGCAGCCCACGATTCCGTTCGAGCAGACGCTGCGCGACATGCTCGACTACTGGCGCTCGCGCTGACCGCTCCGCAGCGCATCCTCGTCACGGGTGTCTCGGGGTTCGTGGGATACCACCTGGCGCGCGCCCTTCACGCGCGCGGCGCACAGGTGTTCGGAACCGGCACCGACCGCGAGCCGCCCCTCGCAGTGGCGCGAGAGCAGCTGCTGACGAACTACGCACCCGCGTTCGATCTGCGTGATGTCGCCGCGGTGAGAGCCGGCATCGCCGAGTGGCGCCCCGACTCGATCGTGCACTTGGCGGCGCAGAGCAGCACCGCGCGCTCGTTCGAGGCGCCCGCGGAGACGTTCGAGATCAACATGCTCGGAACCTGGACTTTGTTGGAGGCGGTGCGGGATTTCGTGCCGCGCGCCCGGTTACTGGTGATCGGTACCGGTGACGTCTACGGCCCGCAGCCGGCGGGCTCGCGCGTTGCCGAGGACGTGTCGTTCAAGCCCGCGAGCCCATACGCGTTTTCGAAAGCGGCGGCCGATGCGGCCGCCGAGGTCGCGGGGGCGCGCTGGGGGCTCGACGTCGTTCGCACGCGCTCGTTCGGGCACACCGGCCCGGGTCAGACGCCGGCGTTCGTGGTGTCCGCGTTCGCTCATCAGCTCGCGCAGATTCAGGAGGGCCGTCGCGAGCCGGTCCTGCGGGTCGGAAACCTCGCGGTGACGCGAGACTTCACCGACGTTCGCGATGTCGTGGGCGCCTATGTGGCGCTGCTCGATCGAGGAACGTCCGGGATGGCTTACAACGTGTGCCGTGGCGAGGCGACTCAGCTGGAGGAGCTGCTGCGTCACATGATCGCGGCGTCCGGCGTCGAAGCCCGCATCGAGGTCGATTCCGAGCGGCTGCGCCCCGCCGACGTGCCGTATCTGGTCGGAGATCCGACCCGAATCGAACGCGAAGTCGGCTGGCGTGCCGAGATCCCCCTCGATCGCACCGTCGCCGAGATGATCGCGGAACATCGCGCGGCGCTCGCCTCGAGCTGAACCGGCGGACGAGACGGCCGACCGCGCTGCGCGCGAGCGACCGTCCGGGTCAGCGCGACTCTCGATCGCGAAGGGTCTCGTACACCTCGACATAGCGTGCGGCTCCCGCTTCGTGCGACCGCAGCGACGTCACTTCGAGGGCGGCAGCAGTCTCGAGTCGAGTGGCGAGCCCGGGCTCTCTCAACGCTCGCAGTACGGCTTCAGCGAGTGCGGGCGCCGAGCCTGCCGGCACCAGAAGTCCGGTCTCGCCGTCGCGGATGATCTCGCGCAGCCCGCCGATCGCCGACGCGACCACCGGTCGGCCACACGCCTGCGCTTCGATCGCGGAAATCGAAGTCGCCTCCTCGACCCCCTTGCTCGGCACCGAAGGCACGACCACGACGTCGGAACGTCGGATCCAGCCGGGCATCCGCTCCAATCCCGCTTCGCCGATCAAACGGCTGTGCGGTGCATGGAGCGGCTCGGCGGCCAGCTGCTCGAGCTCGCTACGCTGAGGCCCGTCGCCGACGATCACCACCGCGACCGGCAACCCGCGTGAGGCGATCTCCGCGCCGGCACGAATCGCCACCGCGACGCCGTTCTTGGGCACCAGGCGGCGTGGGCACAGCACCACCGGTCGACCCGCGATCCACTGCTCGACCTCGTCGGGAAAGCGCTCGGGCGAAACCGCGGGGTGGAAGCGTCGTGTGTCGACGAAATTCGGGATCGACCACACGTCATGCTCGCGACCGAACTCGCGCACGTACTCCAGATGGGCCTGGTCAACGGCGATGACCGCCGCCGCTTCGAGATACGCGCGTCGCTCGATCTCGCGCAGCCATCGAACGACCGGGTGATCGAGCGCGAGATTCCAGGCACTCGCCACCTCGCGATGCACCGGGCCGTGCACGGTGAGCGCGATCGGAATGCCGCGCGCGGCCCCCGCGGCGGCGCGAAAGGTGAGCGGTTCCTGAACGTGCACGATGTCGGTGACGCCCCGGCGCGACAATCGAATTCGCAGATGCGCGGCGAAGCGCTGATTGAGCGCCGGCAGCGACCAGCGCTGACCGAGCCCGCGCTGCATCGAATCGAGCAATCGCATCGGCCCCGCGACCAACGCCTTCTCGACGAACGACAAGGCATTCCAATCGAGCCGCTCGGTCGTCCAGCCGTGATGCTCGAGTCCGGCGGACAGTGCCTCCACGTGGGAGAGCTTGCCGCCCGGCTTCACCTGCTCGGTGACGAACAGAATCAAGCGGCTCATCGCCACGCCGTCACTCGGGCCTCGCAGCGGGCTCGCCCGGCTCGCGCGCGAACGACGACAGTCCCCAGCGATGAAAAATGGCCGCCCCGACCCCCAGGCACAACAGTGCGGCGACGATCGGCGGAATCCACTGCGCGCGCGTGAGCCACGCCGCGAGCGAAAGCGCTGCCACCCCGACCGCGGTGGGCAACAGCACGCGCCGGGTGCCGATTCGCCACCTCGCAGGGAGCCAGAGGACGCAGGTCGTGAGCGACACCGCGTATCCGATCAACACACTCCACGCTGCGGCGCCCGCGCCGCCGCCCGGAATCAGCGCGAAGGCGCCGAGCGTCGTCGCGGTCCAGATGGCGTTGAGGATCAGCGAGACCCAGACTTCACCACGCCCGAGCAGCGCCGCTCCCCACATCGAGGTGAGTCCGTAGAGGCCGTACGCGACCCCGAGCGAGACCAGGGTGTCGCGGGCTCCCGCAAAGGCGCCGCCATAGAGCATCACGACCACCCATGGCGAGCATCCGATCAGTGCGAGGCTGAGTGCCAGGTTGAAGCCAGCCACGCGCTCGAGTGCACGCGCCAGCAGGTCCTCGAATCCGACGTCGCCTCGCGCGTGCACGCTCGAGACCGCACGCAGCAACGGCGTCACCGCCGCGGTCGGAACCAGCATGAGCAGCTGGCCGATGCTGTCCGCGGCGTGATAGAAGCCGGTTTCCTCGAGTCCGAAGCGTCGGGTCAGAAAGACCCGCAACAACATCTGACCGGCGAGCACGACCACCGCGGAGAGGAACGCCGGACCCGCGAACTGAAGGAGTCCGCGCGCGGCCGCGGTCCCCGCCGGTGAGGTGCGGGCGAGGGGCGGTGAGTCGCGAGGCGCGAGGTCCCGACCGAACCAGCGAAACGTGGCGAACGCGACCGCCGCCAGACGGATCACGGTGCGGCTCACCAGCACGGCGGCGACTCCGCCGAGTGCGGCCAGCACGCCGAGCACGAGATCGACCACACCGACCACCGCTCCCCACCTCGCGAGTGAGCCGAATCGCCGTGAGCCTTGCAGGGCGCCCTCCACCCACAGCTGGCTCGCGGTTGCGAGCACCAGTGGTCCGGTGAGGAGGATCACGCCCGTCAGGGAACCATCGAGATACGCACGTGCCGCGATTTCGCGGGCTCCGAGCATCAGCGCGATGCAGACGATGAGTCCGAGCGACACCACCAGGCCGCCGGAAGCGACGAGCAGGGCGCGGCGCTGCGGTGGCTCGTCGCCTTCGGCAAGGCGCTTGGCGAGGCCCTGGGGCAGATTGAGCGTCGCCGCCATGGAACCGAGTGCGGTGAGTTGCAGTGCGGTTCCGAACGCACCCGCTGCCGCGGGCCCCGCGAGGCGCGCCACCACCACCGAGAGGCCCATGGTGCCGGCGCGAACGATTGCGCCGTAAGCGAACGACCAGGCGGTGTCGCGGCCGATGCTGCCCGCACGAAAGCTGTTCGAACGAAATGGGTCGCGCATCGTGGCTTAGCGACCCGACCGAACGAGCGGCGGGCTCGAGGCGCGTTGCCCGACCACATCGAAGACTTCGTGAGGCACGTCGTCGAGCGACCGCAACGGCTCGAGCGTGACGTGCGGCAGCCCGAGGCGTCGCGAGAACCTCGGCAGCAGCGCACGATAGCCGGCGGACTCGAGCGCTTCGGAGATCGAACCCGGTGTGGATCCCGCTGCTGCGAGCGAGGCGCGATTCACCTCGACCCACAACGTCGCGTCGGCGGTCGCCAGCGTTTCGCGCATGCCCTGGAGTGCCAGCGGCTCGGCACCCTCCACGTCGATCTTCACGAACGAGAGCCTCCGCGGGTCCAGTCGCACCGCCGCGGTCCGCACCAGTTCGTCGAGACTGCGGACCGGGATCTCGACTCGCTCGCTCATCGCCGAGAGCGCTTCGGGATTCGGAAACAGGCTCGACCAGCCGGCGACCCTCGAGAGCGCGAAGCTCGAGGTGGCGGATTCGCGTCCCAGCGCGAGCGGCTCGATGTCGAGCCAGCCGAGCCGATTGCGATCTCGATGGCGTTCGAGCTGCGCGTGCATGCGCGGGTCGGGCTCGAACGCCAGCACCCGTCCCGCGGCTCCCACCGCGCGCGCCAGATGAAGCGACACGAAGCCCTTCTGCGCACCGACGTCGAGGGCGTGGTGGCCGGGCCGCACCACGCGCCGAACCAGCCACAACAGCGCGGGATCATAGGTGCCGAGGTAGAACGCGCGATCCATCCAGTCGGAGGGATCGATCTGCATTTCCAGATCGCGACTCACGCGGCGCCACGAAGGCGCCTTTCCCAGCAGCCGAATGCGCACGTCGCGATAGGCGTGAACCGCGCGGCGTGGGAGCGAGATCATGCGGCGCATGTTCGCCGATCGCACCGCTGGGGCCAAACGATGGGCACCCTTTGACCGGAGCGTGTCCGATCTCTACCCTCTGGACCCTTTGTGACGAACCTGCGCTCGTTCCATGGCGTTCCCCTCTTCGACGCGACCCTGCGGAAAGGCCTCCCGTGTACAACATCACCGTCGTAGGTACCGGCTACGTCGGTCTCGTGACCGGCGCCTGTCTGGCCGACTTCGGCAACACCATCACGTGCGTCGACGCCGATCCGGCGAAGATCGAGCGCATGAAAGCGCTGCAGCTTCCGTTCTACGAGCCCGGATTGCCCGATCTGGTCGAGCGCAACGTGAAGGAAGGCCGCCTCAAGTTCTCGAGCGACCTGGTCGGGGCACTCAAGGGCGCGCACGTGGTGTTCATCACGGTCGGCACCCCGCCGCTCAAGGATGGCAGTGCCGATACGAGCGCGATCTACGCGGTCGCGAAGACGGTGGCGCGCAATCTGGACGGCTACAAGTTGATCGTGCAGAAGAGCACCGCGCCGGTCGGAACTGCACGCCACCTGCAGAGCTACATGCGCAAGTTCGCGAAGCGCGGAGCGCAGTTCGACGTGGCGTCGAATCCCGAGTTCCTGCGCGAGGGTTCCGCGATCGAGACCTTCATGCGCCCGGACCGCGTCGTGATCGGAGCCGAGACTCCGAAGGCCCAGGAGATCCTGCGCAAGATTCACGACCCGTTGTTCCTGATCGAGACTCCGATGGTCGTGACCCGGCTCGAGACCGCCGAGTTGATCAAGTACGCCGCGAACTGCTTCCTCGCCACCAAGATCTCGTTCATCAACGAGATCGCGAACGTGTGCGAGGCGCTCGGCGCCGACGTGCAGATGGTCGCGAAGGGCATCGGCATGGATCGCCGCATCGGCAGCAAGTTCCTTCATGCCGGTCCCGGCTACGGTGGTTCGTGCTTCCCGAAGGACACGATGGCACTGGCGGCGTTCGCGCGCGCGGCCGGGACACGCGTCGGTATCGTCGAGGCGACGATCGAAGCGAACGAGAATCAGATGAAGCGCATGGTCGAGAAGGTCGTCAAGGCGACCGGCTCACCGCGCGGCAAGCGAGTCGGCGTGCTGGGGCTCGCGTTCAAGCCGAACACCGACGATCTGCGTGCCGCACCCGCGCTCACGATCATTGCGGGGCTCAAGCGTCGCGGCTACAAGGTGCAGGCGTTCGATCCGATCGCGATGCCGGGGGCTGCACGGCTTCCGGAGCTGCGCGGCGTCGAGCTGAAGGAAGATGCCTACGAGGCCGCGCGCGGGGCCGACGCACTCGTGATCGTCACCGAGTGGAACGAGTTCCGGAACCTCGACTTGAAGAAGCTGAAACGACTGCTCAAGAAACCGGTGATCTGCGACTTCCGCAACATCTACGACCGCGACGAAGTCGAGTCGGCCGGCATGCTGCACGTGGGCGTGGGGCGCGGACGTCCGAAGCTCGAGAAGTCCACGGGACGCGCGAAGGGATGAACCGACCATGATCGACGGCGTGAAGGTCAAGAAGCTCAAGGTCATCCCCGACGAGCGCGGTCTGCTCATGGAGATGATGCGCGACGACGACGAGTTCTTTCAGAAGTTCGGCCAAGTGTATCTCTCGGTGGTGTACCCCGGCGTCGTCAAGGGCTGGCACTACCATCGCAAGCAGACCGATCACTTCGTGTTCGTGAAGGGCATGGCGAAGGTCGTGCTCTACGATTCGCGCGAGGGCAGTGCCACCAAGGGCGAGATCAACGAGTTCTTCATGGGCGAGCAGAACCCCATTCTGCTCGTGATCCCCCCGCTGGTGCTACACGGCATGAAGGGGATCGGAACCGAGGCCGCCTACCTGATCAATACGCCGACCGAGCACTACGTGTACGAGCAGCCGGACGAGCACCGCGTGGCCCCGCATGACCCGAGCATTCCTTACGACTGGAGTCGCAAGGATGGGTGAGCGGGCGTGGTTCGGGATCGCGTTACCGGGCTCGGAGAGCTGAAGATGACATCGCCTCACGGCGCGCGGCCGATGGTGCGGCGATGAATACCCTCGATGGCGCGCGCGTTCTGGTGACGGGCGGCGCGGGCTTCATCGGTTCGAATTTCGTCCGCCACGTGCTCGAGCGTTTTTCTCGCACTCATCTCGTGGTGCTCGACGCACTGACGTACGCCGGCCGCCGTGAAAATCTGTCCGGCCTGCCGGAAGCTTCGATCACGTTCGTACACGGCGACATCCGGGAAGCAGCGGACGTCGCGGGCGCCATGGCACGGTGCGACTACGTCATCAACTTCGCGGCCGAGTCGCACGTCGACCGGTCGATCGAAGCCGCAGGCGAGTTCATTCGTACCGACGTGCACGGCGTGTTCGTGCTGGCCGAGGAGGCACGCAAAGTCGGCGTGAGGCGCTTCGTCCAGGTCTCGACCGACGAAGTCTACGGCGAAGTACTCGATGGGCACTCGACCGAGGACTGGCCGCTCAATCCGCGCAGCCCCTACGCGGCGAGCAAGGCCGGCGGAGATCGGCTCGCGTACGCCTACTTCTGCACGTATGGGCTGCCCGTGGTGGTGACACGATGCTCGAACAACTACGGGCCACGACAGTACCCCGAGAAACTGGTGCCGCTGTTCGTCACGAATGCAATCGAGGGGCAGCCGCTTCCGGTCTACGGCAGCGGGCTCAACCGTCGCGACTGGCTCCACGTCGAGGACCATTGCGCGGCGCTCGTGACCTGCCTGCTCCAGGACGGCATCGACGGCGAGACGTTCAACATCGGCGCCCAGCACGAGCTCGACGTGCTCACGATCACGGACACGATCCTGCGATTGCTCGACAAACCGCGTACGCTGATCCGCCACGTGGAGGATCGCCCCGGCCACGATCGTCGCTACGCCGTGGATTCCACCAAATTCACCCGCGCCACCGGCTGGAAGCCGACGATCTCGTTCGACGACGGGATTCGCGAGACGGTCGAGTGGTACGCGGCGAACGAGTCGTGGTGGCGTCCGATCAAGAACGGCGAGTTTCGCGCCTACTACGAACGCATGTACGGTCACCGGAAGGTGCTCAAGGAGGTCGTCGAATGAGTCGCGCGGACGTTCGCATCGCACGGGTCGCGCTGCTGTGGGTCGTGGTGGCTGCGCTGTTTGCGATCCCGGCACGCGCACAGGGCGAGGGCGGCTCGATGGGAGGATTCGGGTCGGGCAGCGCGCCTGGATCGGATCCGGGCTCGACGCCTTCCACGTCAGGCTTCGATCGATCCTCGACGTTTCGAACCGGGCCTCCCGGGCTCACCGAAGATCTTGCTCGTGGCATGTTGCCGGTTCCGAATGCAGCCTTGGGCCTGGCGGGCTCGATCGATGCCGAGTTGTACCGCGTGGGACCCGGCGACGTGTTGCAGCTGCTGATGTGGGGCAAGGTGTCGCGCTCGCTGGTGCTCGATGTCGGGCCCGAGGGTCAGGTGTTGTTGCCCGGCATCGGCACGCTCGACGTCGATGGACGCACGCTCGCGAACGTACGCGAGGACGTCTTTCGCCGCATGCGCCGCGAGTTCCGAGACGTGCAGATGGACCTCCGACTCGTCCAGCCGCGCAGCTTTCGCGTCTATCTCTCCGGCCGGGTGCGGGTTCCGGGCCCGCTGGTGACTCTCGCCACCAGTCGCGTCGCCGACGTGCTGACCGCGGGCCAGCTGGCCGACGACGGCTCGCGCCGCCGCATCGAAGTGCGTCATCGCGATGGCACGCGCGAAGAGGCCGATCTCGAGCTGTTCAATCGACTCGGGCTCAATACGCGGAACCCGTATCTGCGTGACGGCGACATCCTGCAGGTGCCCGTCGCAACCGACTTCGTCTACGCGGCAGGCGCGTTCGCGCGGCCCGGACGCATCGAGCTCGGAGCGATCGACAGTCTGCTGACGCTCTTCAAACTTGCGGGTGACCCGCTCCCGGCGGCCGATGCGGAGCGCGCGCTGCTGATCCGTTTCTCGAAACCGTTCCAGCCCGAATCGCTGTGGTTCGGCCTCGACGACGTGTACTCGAATCGGCAGAACCCTCCGCTGCAGGAGGGAGACCGCCTGTTCGTCTATTACATTCCCCAGTATCACCTTCAACACCAGATCGAAGTCGTCGGGGAGGTCGCGCGCCCGGGCGTCTATCCGATCGTGGAAGGTCGGCATCGGTTGAGCGATCTGGTGGCGGCCGCCGGCGGGTTCCTTCCGGTCGCGAATCTGTCGGCGATTCGAGTGCAGCGGCGCAATACCGGAACGGGTGCTCCCGACCCCGAGCTGGATCGCCTGCTGAGGCTGTCGAGAAACGACCTCACCAACACCGAGTACGAAGTCCTGCGCACCCGACTCGCCAGCCTCAAAGAGGAGTTCCGGGTCGACTGGGCGCGGTTGCAGAGCAATCGGACTCAGCTGGACCTGCTGCTCCGTGACGGCGACGTGGTGCGCGTCGAGCGCCTCGTCTCGTCGATCCGCGTCGATGGTGAAGTGAGGCGCCCGGGAATCGTCGAGTTCAGTCGCGGCCGTCGCGCCGAGGACTACGTGAGCGAGGCGGGCGGATTCACGGACCGAGCCTGGCGAAGCCGGGTGCGCGTGACGCGATCGGTCACCGGTCAGACGCTGCTCGCGAAGAACGTCTCCGCGCTCGATCCGGGCGACATCATCTGGGTGCCGGAGCGACCCGACGTTTCGGCCTGGCAACAGTTCCAGACCTTTCTGATGGTGGCGGCTCAGGTCGCCACGCTGCTCATCGCCGTTGATGCGGTTCGCAACTAGCGCCGCAAGACGCACGACGATCTGCCGTACATTCCGCGGCGGAGGCTAGTCACGGAGGGTTCCCATTGACGGAACCCCTTCCAGTTACTACCTTTTCCGGTCGGCATCCGTGCCGCCGGTCCTGCTCTCCTCATCCCTGCTCCCAGGAGGATGCCTCTTGCCGTCGTGCGATCACATCCACTCACGGAACGAGGGATTCGCATGAGGTCACTGGTCACGGGTGGCGCCGGCTTCATCGGCTCCCATCTCTGCGAGGCACTGCTCGAGCGCGGACACGAAGTCTGGGCGCTCGACGATCTCTCGACCGGTCGGGTCGAGAATCTGCGCAGCTTCGAACGCCATTCGAACTTCCGTTTCCTCGAAGGTGACGTCACCGACGTCTCGCTGGTGAAGGGTCTGGTGGCGCAGAGCGATCGCGTCTACCACCTCGCGGCGGCGGTCGGCGTCAAGTATGTGCTCGAGAATCCACTGCGCTCGTTGATCACGAACATTCGCGGATCCGAGGTGGTGCTCGAGGCCTGTACGGAACATCAGCGCCGGATCATTCTGTTCTCGAGCAGCGAGGTGTACGGCAAGGGCATGTCGGTTCCGTTCTCCGAGGACGACGATCGAGTGCTCGGGCCGACGCATAAGCTGCGCTGGTCCTACGCAGTCGGCAAGACCGTCGACGAATGCCTGGCGCAGGCGTACTGGCAGCAGAAGCAACTGCCGGTCACGGTGGTGCGCTGCTTCAATACCTGCGGGCCGCGCCAGACCGGTGCCTACGGCATGGTGATCCCGAACATGGTGGAGCGTGCCCTGAGTGGTCGGCCGATTCTGGTGTACGGCGACGGCCAGCAGTCGCGCTGTTTCTCGGCGGTGTTCGACGTGGTGCGCGGCGTGCTGCTGCTGGTCGAGCGACCCGAGTCGCACGGCGAGATCTACAACATCGGCACCGACGAGGAAGTCACGGTGCTGGGGCTCGCCGAGCGCATCCGCTCCAAGTGCGGGAGCGAGTCGGCGATCGAGTTCGTGGAATACGAGGCAGTGTACGGCCGTTCGTTCGAGGACATGCGTCGCCGCGTGCCGGATCTGCGGAAGATCGGCGCGGCGGTCGGTTATCGCGCCGAGATCTCGCTCGACCGCCTGCTGGACATGACGATTCGCGACCTCTGCGAGCGGCTCTCTCTGCCGTTGCCGGCGGGCGTCGCTCGCGACTGAATTCCCCCCCCCCCTCGCGTCGTAGGCGAGTCCAACCCATGCCCCTGATCGCGTTCGTGATGGCGTGCGTGCTGGCGCTCGCCTTCACACCGCTCTCCGTTCGCCTCGCGTGGGCGATAGGATTCCTCGACCATCCCGAAGCTCGCAAGCTCCACACCGCGGCGACCGCACTGCTCGGCGGTGTGGTCGTGTTTGCAAGCGCGTTGGCGGCGTGGTGGATCGCGATCGCAAGGCTCGGGCTCGCAGCGTCACAATCGCACGACGAGGTGCTGGCGCTGGTGTCGGGTGCTGCGATCGCGCTGGTGTGGGGATTATGGGACGACCGATTCGGCATGGGAGTGAGGCTCAAGCTGCTCGGTCAGGTGCTCGCGGCCTCGTGCTTGATCCTGGCCGGCGTGGTGCCGGACCTCGGCTGGCCTGGGCCGACCGAGGCGGTGGTCACGGTATTCCTGGTCGTCGCGCTCATGAACGCAGTCAATTTCCTCGACAACATGAACGGGATGATCGCCGGCCTCACGGCCGTGCTGATGCTCGGGTTTGCGTGGGGTTCGCTGCAGCGCGGAGCGCCGGGCCTCGCCGCCGCCCAGTTCGCACTGGCCGGCGCCTGTGCGGGGTTCCTGCCCTTCAACTTCCCGCGGGCTCGCACCTTCCTCGGGGACGCGGGGAGCCTGCTTCTCGGCTATAGTCTCGGCGCTTCCGCGATGCTCGCGGTAGCGGGCTTGCCGCCGGGCTGGGGGCGCATGGGACCCTTGATCATGCTGCTCTACCCGGCCTTCGACCTGATCTTCGTCGTGATCAACCGCGTGCGCGAGGGACGTCCCGTGCAGCAGGGCGGTAAAGATCACAGCAACCATCGCCTCGCGAGGCTTCTCAAATGTCCGATTCGAACCGTGATGCTCCTGTGGCTCGTTGGGGCCGCACTCTGCGCAAGCGCACTCGTGGCTCAGCGGCTCAACCAGGCTCCGGCAACGCTCCTCCTGTCGGGCGCGTGGTTGGTGATCTTCCTGTTGACGGGGCTGCGACTATCATCCGTGCCGAGCCAGTCGCCCGTTCCGAGCGCACCGTCATCGGCGCACCCAAGCCGCGCGTAAACCGCGAGCCCGACGAGCAGGACGAGAAGCTGCGCGAGCTGGTGGTGCACATGACGCGCGGGCTGGTCGATCATCCCGACGATGTCCGGGTCGAGATTCTCGAAGCCGGGCAGGAGACTCAGTTCGAACTCCACTGCAGCGACAGCGATCGACCGCACGTGATCGGCAAGCAGGGGCGCACGGTGCGCGCACTGCGGTTGGCGCTCGACGCGGCAGCGGCGCGTATCGATCGCGACGCCAACCTGGAGATCGCCGACTGAGCCGCCCGATGCCCGAGCCTGGACCGGTTCGCGTCGGCCGCCTGGGTCGGCCGCACGGTCTGAACGGCGAGATCATCCTGCAGACCATGAAGTTCACGCCCGATGAGCTGCGGGCGATCGAGACTTTCACGTGGCGCAGCAATCGTGGCGCGACCCGCGAGCTCAAGCTGCGGGACGCGCGTGCGGCGCACGATCGCATGCTGCTGACCTTTGAAGGGATCGGCAGCCGTGAGAAAGCCTCGGCGCTGACGCTCGGGGAGCTGTGGGTCGATCCCGCGCGACTGCCCGATCCGGGGCCCGATACCGCATACGAGTACCATCTGGTCGGCTGCGAGATCGTCGACGAAGCGGGCGCCCGCATCGGCACGTTGCTCGACGTGGTGCAGACTGCCGCGCACCCGCTGTATCGAGTGAGTCGCGAGAACGGCGCCGAGGCGCTGATCCCGGCGGTCGAGGCGTTCGTTCGCCGCGTGGATCTCGACGCCAGGCGCATCGTGGTCGCGCTGCCCGAGGGGCTGCTCGAGATCTGACCCGGGGCCGGGAATCCATCGGCCTGCAAGGACGCCATGAAGATCACGCTGCTCACCATCTTCCCCGATTATTTCGCGGCCGCGTTCGCGGACGGCATGATCCGCGTGGCGCTCGAGAAGCGGCATCTCGAAGTGAACGTCGTCAATCTGCGCGACTTCACCGAGGACTCGCACCGCTCGACCGACGACTATCCGTTCGGGGGCGGTGCGGGAATGATCATGAAGGTCGAGCCGATCGACCGGGCGCTCGCCGCGCTCCCGATCGGCGAGCGCGGCGCCCGTCCGGCCGGCACCCGCGTGGCGATGTTCTCACCTCAGGGCACGCGCTTCACCCAGGCGCAGGCGATCGAGTTCGCGGGGCTCGAACACCTGGTGCTGCTGAGCGGGCGCTACAAGGCGATCGATGAGCGCGTGAGCGAGCACCTGATCGACGAGGAGATCTCGATCGGGGACTTCGTGCTGTCGGGCGGCGAGCCCGCGGCGCTGTGCGTGGTCGATGCGATCGCGCGGTTGCTCCCCGGAGTGGTCGGCGCGTTCGACAGCGTCGAGACCGACTCGTTCCATTCCGGGCTCCTCGACTGCGGCTACTACACGCGCCCGGCCGAGTACCGAGGTTGGAAGGTGCCCGAGGTGCTGCTGTCCGGGCATCATGGCAACATCGCGAAGGCGCGCCGCGAGGAGAGCCTGCGCCGCACGCTCGAGCGCCGACCCGACCTGCTCGAGCACGCGCCGCTCGCGCCCGCGGATCGAACCACGCTCGGACGCCTCATGCGCGAGCGTGCGCCGGCTGCGGGCGCCGGTCACGCGCCGAGGCGCTCGGCGCCGGACGACGCGGCTTCGGGCTCGTGAGCGCTTCGAGCCGGCTCGCGAACGGCCTCGATCGCGCGGCCGGTTACGCG
>JABFRW010000127.1 GCA_013140805.1 Candidatus Eisenbacteria bacterium | reverse complement strand
CGCGCAGCCGCCGCGCGCGATCGGAGCGCGTGCGGCGGCGGCGCTCGAGCAGTTTGAGCGCCGCCTCACGCACCGCTTCTTGTAGAGCGTCCCGCATGCTGGAACTACCGGCGCCGATCGCTCCCCGCCGTCATCGCGGGCTGCGGGCGCGCGGGAGCTGCCGCCGCGTTCGCGGCAGGCTTGGCACCCGCCTTGGCGGCCGCCTCGGTGCCGTTCGTCGTCGGAGGCGCGGACTCGGCTGCAGCGTCTCGGGCCGGCTCCGCGGCCGGCGCGACGACACCACCCTTCAGCCCGAGCATCGGAAGCAGCTTGCCCTCGACGCGCTTGCGAACGTCGACGTGCTCCTTCAGGAACATGCGCGCGTTCTCGCGCCCCTGACCGATGCGCTCCTCGCCGAAGCTGAACCAGGTCCCCGCCTTCTGGAGCACGAGCTTGTCGACTCCGAAGTCGATCAGCTCGCCTTCGCGCGAGATGCCTTCGTTGTAGAGGATGTCGAACTCGGCTTCGCGGAACGGCGCCGCGACCTTGTTCTTGACCACCTTCACCTTGGTGCGGTTACCGACCGCGGTCTCGCCTTCCTTGAGCGTCGCGATGCGGCGGATGTCGAGGCGCACCGAGGCGTAGAACTTGAGCGCGCGACCGCCCGCGGTGGTCTCGGGATTACCGAACATGACGCCGATCTGCATGCGGATCTGGTTGATGAAGATCACGCAGGTCTTGCTCTTGGAGATCGAGCCGGTGAGCTTCCGCAGCGCCTGCGACATGAGCCGCGCCTGCAGGCCGACGTGCGAATCGCCCATTTCGCCTTCGATCTCGGCGCGTGGCACCAGTGCGGCGACCGAGTCGATCACCACCACGTCGACCGCACCCGAGCGCACCAGGTGGTCGGTGATCTCGAGTGCCTCTTCGCCGGTGTCCGGCTGCGCGACGTGCAGGTTCGCGATGTCGACCCCGAGCTTCTGAGCGTAGGCAGCATCGAGCGCGTGTTCGGCATCGATGAAGACCGCGTTGCCCCCGAGCCGCTGGGCGTTCGAAACGATCGTGAGCGCGAGCGTGGTCTTGCCGCTCGATTCCGGCCCGTAGATCTCGACGATGCGCCCGCGCGGCACTCCGCCAACGCCCAACGCCATGTCGAGCGCGATGGAACCGGTCGGAATGGTCTCGATCGCGATCTTCGCGCTCTCATCCCCCAGCTTCATGATGGCGCCCTTTCCGAACTGCTTCTCGATGGTCTGGAGGGCGAGATCGAGGGCTTTCCCTTTCTCTTTGGCGGATGAAGGCATGAGGCTCATTGCTGCGTCTCCTTCGCAGGGGCGGTACGTGCATCATTCGAGCGGAACATCCTGCGGCGCCGGATGCGTTCGAGACCCCGATCGGGGCCCGACGGGCCGGTGCCTTTTCCGCGTACGGGGGGCATATTACACATTTGGGCAGGCGAATCAAGACCGCATGATAGGCGGGTATTCCGACTGTCGAGCGGGAAGCGTGCCATGCCGGGCAGTTCAGACACAAGGGCCCCACCGGCCCCGGAGGTCCACGAAGCGAAGCGCCCGTCGGGGACACGACGTGAACCGTGTGAGCAGGCAACGAGCCGGCGCCGGCGCCGGCACTGCCGACGCCGCGCAGCGCTTCGGCGCTAGTCGAGCCGCGGCTCGAGCGGCAGGCCCTGCAACCGGCGGCGCATCAGATCGAGCGCCTGCTGTGCGGCACGTTCGCGCACCGCCTGGCGGCCGGCTGGGATCCGGAAGTCGCGGACCGCATCCCCTTCGTCGGTCGAGATGGCGATGAACACCGTGCCGACCGGTTTCTCTTCGCTGCCGCCTTCCGGCCCTGCGATCCCCGTGATCCCCACTCCGAGCTGCGCTCCACTGCGCTCGCGCGCCCCGCGTGCCATCTGCTCTGCGATCGCAGCGCTCACCGCGCCGTGCGCCGCCAGATCGGTCTCGATCACGCCCAGCAGTTCGACTTTGGAGCGATTCGAGTAGGTCACGAAGCCGCGCTCGAAGTAGCGCGACGATCCCGGCACGTCGGTGAGCCGTTTGGCGACCAGCCCCCCGGTGCACGACTCCGCGACCGCCACCGTCCACTGCTTTTCGACCAGCAGCTCTCCCACCACTTCTTCGATCGTCGCGCCGCCCTCGGCGTAGATCACCGGCGCCACCAGCGCCTTGAGCGATTCGTAGGCACGCAGCGTCACGTCCTGCACGGCCGCCTCGTCGGTACCGCTCACCGTGACGCGCAGATCGACCCCGAAGTAGCTCGGCAGATAGGCAAGCGATGCCCCCGCCCACTGCTGTGGCAGATTGCCGATCTTCTCGTGGAGCATGCTCTCCCACACGCCCGAGGTGCGGAGCGTGAAGGTCTCGACCTTGCGCCCCGAGCGGGCGCGCAGGAACGGCACCACGAACTCGCGCGCCAGCGCTTCCATCTCGGCGGGCACGCCGGGCAGCAGGATCACGGGTTTCTTGTGCGACTCGAGCTTCAAGCCGGGCGCGGTACCGACCGGGTTCTTCCATACCTCGGCGCCGCGCGGGATCAACGCCTGCGACTCGATGCTGACCGGGGTCTTGCGTTTGAACCGCTTCGCACGCTCGCGGATCGCAGCCAGCACGTCTTCGTCGAGTTCGAGCGGGCGCCGCAGCAGCGAAGCCACGGCTTTGCGCGTGAGGTCGTCGGGTGTCGGACCGAGGCCGCCGGTCATCACCACCGCGTCGGCGCGCTCGATCGCCAGTCGCAGCACCTCGCCGATGTCCTTGACGGTGTCGCCGACCGTCGAGTGCCAGCCGACCTGCACGTCGGCCTCTTCGAGTGCCCGGGCGAGGAACGCGAAGTTGGTGTCGAGCGTTCGGCCCGACAGCACTTCGTTGCCGATCGTCACGATCTCGACGCGCATGTTCGGAATGCCCCTAACGCGCCGGGTAACGAAGGGTCGGCGGGACCTTGAACTCGAAGCAGTGGGCACCGGCGCCGTGGCGCCAGAACGGCGCAGCGATGTCGGAGTAGGGACCCAGCGAGTCCGGAGCGTCAAACGTGGCGCACAGCTCGAATCTCAGCGAGTCCACGACGCGGTACTCGTATGCCTTGCGCGTGACGGGATCACCCTGAGTACCCGCTCCGCCGAACTTGAAGGGATCGGTTTCGGTGAGCGTGGCGGGCAGCCCGCGATACTGCTCGCGGTGATTTCGCACCGCCTCGGCCAGTGATTCGAGATCGCGAATGCGCTGACGGTCGATCACCTCGACGCGCACGCGGGCCGGCGAACCGGCGATCGTGAACCCGAGCACCGCGACCGCCACGACCAGCACCCCGGCGATACGCGGCAGCAGCGGCGCACGGCGCGTCGCACGCGGCGCATCGGTCTCTTCGCGCCTCAAGCCCCCGAGGTAGTGAACGAACACGACCGCCGCGATCGCCAGCACCACGATCGCCTTGAGCAGGAAGCGGGTCGTGAGCTCGCCCGACAGCAAGCCCATCAGCACCGCGATCAGGTCGCCGATGATCACGCACGCCGCATTGAAGAGCGTGAGATAGGTCAGCCACCGTCGCACTCCCGAGTGGCGCAGCTCGGGCTCGCGCTCGAGCGCGTCGCCGATCATGCGCGCGGTGAACAGGAACACCGGGAACGCGATCGCGAGTGAGGCCACGGCACTTCGCACCCACTGGCGGTGCCCGTCCCACATCGCGCCACGCATCGCCGCGTCCAGGAACGTGCGCTCGATCCAGGCGAACAGGATCGAACCAGCCGCCCACGCGACGGTGTAGAGCGTCGCGAACATCAGCAGGTACTGGAACGCCTCGCGCGCCGAAAGCTGCGCGCGGCGGCGCGGAACCGGGATCGGAAACGCCGCGTCGTCCCACGCCGCCAGTGCGGCGTCGATCTCTTCCTCGCGCCAGCGCGCGTGCGCAAGGGCGGCCCGAATCTCGCCGCGCGGAATGCCGCGCGCCAGGGCGTCGCGGACGAACTCGTGGATCGGCTGGGACACGGTGGGGACTCCGAGTGTAGGGCGGCAGCGGCGCCGGGACTCTACCCGATTCCGAGCCGGTGCAGCCCCCATGCGCCCAGATGGAACACACCGCAGCTCGTGAGTCCCGCGATCACGTCGTCGGCGACGATGCCGAATCCGCCCGGCAGCACCTGAGCCTCACGCGCACCGAGCGGCTTCCAGACGTCGAAGATGCGAAACAGCACGAATGCGATCCCGAACGCCCACCACACGTGCGGCACGAACAGCAGTGCCAGGCTCTGCCCGACCGCCTCGTCGACGACGATCGGCTTGGCGTCGTGGCCCAGCTCTTTCTCGGCCTCGCCGGCCAGGAACACCGCGATCGCAGTACCGATCACCAGCAACCCGATCGTGATCGCGAGTGGCGGCACCGGCAGGAACCAGCCGATCACCGCGACCACGAAGCTGCCGGCGGTGGCGGGAGCGATCGGCGCGTAGCCCGACGGTCCGAGCGTCGCCAGGAACTTGAAGAGTCCCTTCATACTTGTCGCGCTTCGGACGGCGTCACGGGCACGTGCGCTGGCGCGACCCTCGGGCGCAGGTCGGGCGCGGCAAGGCGCGCGAGCACTGCCTTGCAGGCGGACTTGAGCGTCTCGTTCACGCCTTTCCCGGAGGTCGCAACGGCTTCGAAGTCAGGCGCACCGTTCGGATTCAGGGCAGCGCGCATGCGTTCGAGCGGCATCGCGAGCGTCAGATCGCGCTTGTTGTACTGGATCATCCAGGGCAGGCGCGCGATCGCATCCTCGTCGATTCCGATGGTGGCGAGATTGGCGCGCAGGTCGGCGAGCGACTCGAGGTTCGCGCGCTCACGCGCCGGGTGCGAGTCGGCGACGAACACCACGGCATCGACGCCCTGGAGCACCGCGCGGCGCGAGCGCTGGTAGTAGATCTGCCCCGGCACCGTATAGAGGTGGAATCGCGTCATCATGCCGTTCACGAGCCCCACGTCGATCGGCAGGAAGTCGAAGAACAGCGTGCGTTCGTTATCGGTGGCGATCGAGATCAGCCGCCCGCGGCGTTCCGCCGGCAGGCGCTCGAACAGGCACTTGAGGTTCGTGGTCTTGCCACCCAGGCCAGGGCCGTAATAGACGACCTTGAAATGGATCTCGCGCGCACGGTGGTTGATGAGGGCCATGGGAGCTCGGGCACGCGCCGCGATCGGGCACGCCGTGAGGGTCGCCGTCTAGGAATCGCCGAACAGGGCGTCGACCTCGCGGCCGGCCGCGGCGACGAACTCGCCTGCATCCGGCATCATCTCGGTCGCCACCCCGACCTTCTCGAACAGTCCGCGGAACAGCGGATCGAGCGTCGAAAGGGCGCGCGCCGCGCGAAAACGCACCAGTCCAAGACTGCTGCGGCGGTCGAACACCGTGCACAGGATGACGCGGTCGGCGAGCAGGCTCGAATACGCTGTGCGCGTCGTGCCCTCGCTGACCACGGCGCGAGCGCCTTCATCGCCCAGCAGCTGCGCCAGCTCGCCATTGGCCGTGAAGTCCGCGGCAATCAGGCTCGCGAACGAAACGGCGTCGAAGTCGGACGTGCGGCCGGCGCTCGTGATGAGCTGACCGCTACGATCGACGAGATGCACCGACAGGGCGTTGGTTCGCTCGAGGAGCTCGTAGAGCACCTCGTCGATCGCCCGAAAATCCTTTTCGAACAGCGTCCACTGGGACATGGCACCCCTCCGCACTCCGGCGGCTCGAGGGTCATGAGTCACGGCACGTTGGCACGTCCTTATGCAGCGGAAACGTTTTAACATCGTGTCATCACGAGAGCAAGCTCCGATTGCGTGATCGGCCCCCGTGCGGTGGGTCCACGACCTCAGTTTCGCACTGCATTGCGCGCGTTGCGGACGTTGCATTTTCCTCCGGCACTTTGTTCCGCCCGCGCAACTCCATGTCGCATCGACGATGCGCCGCCACCGCTTGAATCACGAACGGAAGGGCATGCCGGCTGCACTACGAGTGAGATGAACGCGGGTCCGATGCAACACTTTCTTTTTTCGGATCGGCGCGGGCATTCATAGAACCGCGATTCGGAGCCACCCATGTCCCTCACGTGGATCAGGCAACTGCTTCGCCGTAACCGTCTGACTGCCGTCGCCGCCGTGCTGCTCGCATGGGGTTGCGGCGTGAGCCAGCCGTTCCGTCCCACCGCACTCACTCCGAATGCTCTGCCGCCGACGCCCGAGCCGATCCTCGGTCGCACCATGGAAGTGGTGCCGGGCGGTCCGGGGCCCGGGCCGCTGCCGGTCGAGCAGTCGTTCGACGTCGTGGTCGAGCCGCATCGCTCGAGTCAGGTCTCGGGCGGGCGCTTCAAGCTGACGTTCCCGAGCGGTGCCGTGCAGCAGACGATCGACGCAAAGCTCACTCAGCCCGACACCTCGCAGGTGCTGTTCGAGCTGGAACCGCACGGTCAGCAGTTCACCGTGCCGATGGTGCTCGAGATCAGCTACAAGGGCACGGTCGCCGACCCCGACTCACCGGACTACGACGGCAGCGTCCCGGTGCTGCGCTGGTTCAATCCCGGCAGCGGCGTCTGGGAGGAAGTGCGAGGCGTACGCGACGAGGCCGAGCGCGTTCACATCGTCGAGCTGCGGCACTTCTCGACCTACGCGCTGACCGGCAAGCAGGGCCCGATCGGAGGCAAAGGCGGCTGGTGAGGCTGGTCAGGCGCCTTCGGGCGGCTGCGTGGTCTGCGGATCGTGCTCGTCTTCGATCTCTCCGACGATCTCTTCCATGATGTCCTCGAGCGTCACGATGCCCAGGAACATCAGGCGCTCATCGCGCACCACTGCCATCTGACGCCGTTCGCGCCGAAACCTTCTGAGCAGTCGCGCGACCGGCATGTCGGGCGCCACGTACAGCGGCTCGTACATGGCGTCCATCAGGATCACCAGGCCCTTCAGGCTGAACAGGTGGAAGAGGTCCTTGGTGTTGACGACCCCGACCACGTGGAACGGGTCCCCTTCCCACACCGGCATGCGGGTGTGCGCGGTCTGCCGGCAGATCTGCAGCACTTCCTCTTCGGATGCGCTGATCGAAATCGTCACCACCCGGTCGCTCGGCACCATGATGTCGGCGACCGTCTTGTCGGACAGCTCGAATACGTTTTGCACGTAGCGCGCCTGATCGTCGGGGATCGCGCCGGCCTCCTGAGTCTCCTCGACCAGCATCGCCAGTTCGTCGACCGAGTGAACGTTGTGGTGGGACGAGACGGGTGGCAGGCGCAGCGAGCGCACCACCCAGTTGCCCGCGTTGTTCATGGAACGGATGAACGGGCGGAAGATGCGGTCGAACGTCAGCAAGGGACCCGACACCACCAGCGCAACGTCTTCCGCGCGCTCGAGCGCGATCGCCTTGGGCGCCAACTCGCCGAGCACCACGTGCAGGAACGTGATGCCGAGGAACGCGATGCCGACCGCGATGCCGTGCGTCACTGCGGCGCTCAGCGGCCACGGCAGGTGACGGAACAACGGCTCGATCAGGTGCGCGAACGCCGGCTCGCCGACCCAGCCGAGTGCGAGGCTCGCGAACGTGATGCCGAGCTGGGTCGCGGCGATCGAGTCGTCGAGATGCTCGACCGCCTGACGCACCGACAACGCTCCGAAGCGCCCCGAGTCCACCAGCGCCTCGACGCGCGTCCAGCGAATGGTGACGAGCGCGAACTCGGCCGAAACGAAGAAGCCGTTGAGCAGCACCAGCAGCGGCACCGCCAGCACTGCGAGCACGTCGAGCACCACGCGCAGCACGTCGGCGACTTCGGGCGGAATGGTCATGGGCGTGCGAAGGGGCGCCGGCGGCACCCGATCATTCGACCTCGCGACGGCCCTCGAGGGCGCGCGCCAGTGTGACCATGTCCGAGTACTCGAGATCCGATCCCATCGGGACGCCGCGCGCGATGCGCGTCACGCTCACTCCGAGCGGCGCGAGCAGTCGCGATAGATAGAGTGCGGTCGCCTCGCCGGCGACGTTCGGATTGGTGGCGAGGATCACCTCGCGCACCGTGCCGCCGCGGAGTCGCTCGAGCAGCGGCTGGATGCGCAGGTCCTCGGGGCTGGTGCCGTCGAGCGGCGAAAGTGCGCCGCCCAGCACGTGGTAGCGGCCGCGGTAGCGCGCGGTGCGTTCGAGGGCCAGCACGTCGACCGGCTGCTCGACCACGCAGATCAAGGCGCCGTCGCGTTGCGAGTCGGTGCAGATCAGGCACGGATCACTCTCGGTGAAGTTGCCGCACGTCGAGCAGAAGGTCACGCGCTCGCGCACCGCGCGGATCGCTTCGGCGAGCCGCACCGCATCCTCTTTCGGCACTTTCAACAAGTGGAGCGCGAGCCGCTGCGCGCTCTTCTGGCCGATGCTCGGGAGCTTGGTCAGCTCCTCGATCAGGAGTTCGAGGTACTTGGAGCTGTACATCGGGGGCGGCGCGCTTACCCGAAGAACGGCAGGTTCATGCCACCGGTGACTCTGCCGAGTGCAGACTTCATGTGTTCCTCGGAGGTCTTCTGGGCTTCGCCGACCGCGGTGAGAATCAAGTCCTCGAGCAGCGTCACGTCTTTTTCGGCCAGCGCCTTGGGATCGATCTTCAGCTCCTTCAGCCGCTGGCGACCGTCCACGACGGCTTTGACCAGGCCGCCGCCAGCGCTCGCGTCGAAGCGCTCGTTGCCGAGCTGCTCCTGCACTTCGGTCATCTGCTTCTGCATCTTCTGCGCCTGCTTCACCAGGTCACCGAAGCTCTTCATGACGATGCGTTCTCCTGGCCGCGGGTCGGCCGCTTGATGACTTCGCCGTCGAACCACGCGATCGCGCGGTCGACCTGAGGCTTGACCTCTTCGAGGGTGCTCGCGCGCCGCGGTACCGCCGCATCCTGAGGCACGCACGACAGTCGCAGATCGCGGCCGAATCGCTGCGAGACTTCGATCGCGATGATGGCGCGATTGTCCTTCTCGTCCACCACCGCGCGGTGCAGATCGTCCATCGCGATCACCAGCGCGTCGCCTTCGAAGGAGCGGAAAACGCTCTCCGACAGGAACGCACCGAGCAACGGTTTGCGGTTCATGACGCCCACCAGCACCTCGCTCCACAATGCTTCCGCTCGCTCGGCATCGAGCGGCGGCGCCTCGGCGAGCGCAGCCGGTGCGGCGTTCTCGGCGAGCGGGCGGACCGGCGCGGCACTCGCGGCCATCGGTCGGGCCGGCGC
>JABFRW010000126.1 GCA_013140805.1 Candidatus Eisenbacteria bacterium | reverse complement strand
CGACCGGCGGGTTCGCGAGCGCGGCGCCGCTGCGTGCGCGCACTCGTGAACCCGCCGGTCGGGCGCGCGCCACGTCAGCTCCCGGCGCGCGGCAGGGTGCCCGAACCCTGCATCTGGAAATACAGGCGCTCGGCTTCGGCGAGCTGATCGGGCGTGTTGATGCCGAGCAGCTCGCGATGGTCGGGCGCGCACCGCACCGCGGCCTTGCGACCGTCGGCGAGCAGCAAGCGGATCGTATCGGTCAGGTAGTACTCGCCCTGCGAGTTGCTGGCCGTCAGGCGGCCCAGCACGCCGCTGAGGGCTCGATAGTCGAACGCGTAGTTGCCGGAGTTGATCTCGTCGATCGCGCGCTGCTCGGGGGTCGCATCGCGTTGCTCGACGATTCCGGCGATCGCGTCTTCCGCTCCGCCGGAAACGCGCAGGATTCGCCCGTAGCCGCCCGGGTCCGGGACCTTCGCCGACAGCACGGTCGCCGCGGCCCCCGAGGCGTGATGTCCCTCGAGCAGCTCGTGCAGAATCGGCGCGCGCAGCAAGGGTGTGTCGCCGCACACGATCAGCAGCGTTCCGCTGAAGTCCTCGAGTGCCGGGCCCGCCACCAGCACCGCGTGACCCGTGCCGCGCTGTTCCGCCTGCACCACCCACTCGAGTTCCGGGCTCGGAAACGCCGCACGCACCCGCTCCCGCTGATGCCCGATCACCACCAGCGTGCGCCCCACCCCGAGCTGACGAAGGGCCGCGAGCACGTGATCGAGCAGCGGCCGGCCGGCCATCGGGTGCAAAACCTTCGGCAGGTCGCTGTTCATGCGGGTTCCCTGCCCGGCCGCGAGCACCAGCGCGGCGACGTCCGAATGACGGAATGCGGTCACGAGTTCGCCCTCACGATGATTCGCGAACGGCAGGCGCGGGACGCGGTCGCTCCACTCAACGCGGCTCCCATTCGAAGTTGTCGATCAATCGCGTGGCGCCGACGCGGGCCGCGACCGCCACCAGCACGCGACCGCTCACTCGCGTCACGGGTTCGAGCGTGCTCGCATCCACAACGGCCACGTAGTCCTCGCGCACCAGCGGAAAGTCGCGCCACAACTTGCGCACGGCGTTCTGAATCCGCAGCGCCGAGCGCTCGCCACCGGCGAGGCGCCGCCGCGCCTCGCGCAGTCCCCGCGACAGCGCCAGCGCCTGACGTCGCTCGGTGACCGAGAGATACGCATTGCGCGAAGACAACGCGAGTCCATCCGGCTCACGAGTGGTCTCGCCGCGCCGCACCATCACGGCGAGATCCAGATCGGCGACCATCTGTTCGATCACGCGCGCCTGCTGGGCATCTTTCTGGCCGAGCCACAGGACGTCCGGCTGCACGATCAGGAGCAGTTTCGCCACCACCGTGCAGACTCCATCGAAGTGACCGGGGCGCGCCGCCCCCTCGAGTCCGTCGGTGAGTCCGGTGACGCGCACCCGGGTGCGATGCCCGGACGGATACAGGTCATCGACCTCGGGCGTCCACAGCAGATCGACGGCCGCCTCCTCGAGCTGCGCGCGATCGCGCACGAGCGGACGCGGGTAGCGGCGATAGTCTTCGCGCGGCCCGAACTGCAGCGGGTTGACGAAAATGCTGGCAACCACCCGATCCGCCGAGCGCCGCGCGCGCGCGACCAGGCTCAGGTGCCCGGCATGAATCGCTCCCATCGTGGGTACGAACGCAATGCGGTCTCCCGCGCGGCGCCACGCGGCGATCGCCAGTCGCACCGTCGAGCTCTCGCGCACCATCCGCATGCGGGCGGGGCGCCGCGGTTTCGCTTTCGCCGGGCTCAATAGGATTCCTCGGCATTCGGGAACTTGCGCGCCTTGACGTCCGCCACGTAGCGAACGAACGCGTCCCGCATGGTGTCCGCCAGAGCAGCGTAGCGACGAACGAACTTGGGCGCGCGTCCGAGATAGAGACCCAACAGGTCGTGGGTGACGAGCACCTGACCGTCGCACTCCACACCGGCGCCGATGCCGATGGTGGGAACCGGGATCTCGCGTGTGACCTGTGCTCCGAGCCGCGCTGGAATGCCCTCGAGCACGATCGCGAAGCAGCCGGCTGCCGCCAGCGCGTGCGCGTCCCGCACCAGTCGCTCCTGGTCGGCTTCGCCGCGCGCCTGCACCTTGTGACCGCCAAAAGCGAGCACCGACTGAGGCGTGAGCCCGAGGTGTCCGACGACCGGGATCCCGATCTCGACGATGCGACGAATCGCAGCGGCGGTGCGTTCACCACCCTCGAGCTTGACCGCATCGGCGCCGCCTTCCTGCACCAGCCGGCCGGCGTTCAGTACCGCCTGTTCGACGCTCACCTGGTACGACATGAACGGCATGTCGGCGACCACCATGGCGGTCGGCCTGGCCCGGACCACGGCGCGCGTGTGGTGGAGAATGTCCTCGACCGTGACCGGCAGCGTGTTCTCGTAGCCGAGCACGACGGTGCCGAGGCTGTCGCCGATCAGCAGCATCTCGACGCCGGCCTCGTCCGCGATTCGCGCGGTCGGGTAGTCGTAGGCGGTCACCATGGTGATCGGATCTCCGCGCTGCTTCATCTCGACGATGCGCGGCGCGGTCAGTCGCGGGCGTGGCGCCGACGCGGCAGTAAGAGGAGGAATGCTGCTCACGGCGCTCCTCCGCGCTCGATCGGCGTGTAGTACGTGGTGCCCTGCCGATGCGTGAGGATGCGGCGGCGCAGATCCTCGAAATCCTCGGGACGATTCACGAAGTCGATCGTGCTGGTGTTCACCACCAGCAGCGGCGCATCGGTGTAGTGGAAGAAGTAGTGGTTGTACGCATCGCTCAGCGACTGGATGTAGGCGCGCTCCATGTCGCGCTCGAACGAGCGCCCGCGCCTGGCGATGCGTTCCATCAGGACCTCGGTGTTGCTCTGCAGGTAGACCACCACGTCGGGCTTCACCACGTCGAGCTCGAGCCAGCCCACCAGTCGTTCGTAGAGCGCCAGCTCGCGCTCGGACAGGTTGAGCGACGCGAAGATCCGATCCTTCTGGAACAGGTAGTCGGACACCAGCCGGTCGCTGAACAGGTCGGTTTGCCTGAGGCCGCGCTGCTGCTGGTAGCGGCTGAACAGGAAGTGCATCTGGGTCTGAAACGCATAGTGCTCACGATCGCGGTAGAAATCCTTGAGAAACGGATTCTCTTCGACTTCCTCCAGCACCAGTTGCGCCTCGAGATGTTCGCTCAGGAGTTTCGACAGGCTGGTCTTGCCGACTCCGATCACGCCCTCGATGACGATATAGCGATTCTCGAGCATCCGCGGCTCAGTTCCAGATTCGAGTGCCGTGCTTGGCCGGGGGCCGCACCTTGAGTCGCGCGAGGTGCTCCGTGACCGTTTCGCCCGTCACCGGATGCGTCAGCGTCGGGTCGAGTTCGACCAGCGGAGCCAGCACGAATGCGCGACGCAGCATCTCGGGATGCGGCAGTTGCAGGTCGGACTCCTCGAGCACCAGGTCACCGTACAGCAGCAGGTCGAGGTCGATGGTGCGCGGTCCCCAACGCACCGAACGCACGCGACCGAGGCGCTTCTCGATCAGCATCAGATTCCAGAGCAGCTGACGCGCGGTGAGTCCGGTGTCGAGGTGCGCAACCCCGTTCAGGAAATTCGGCTGCTCGACCTCGCCGACCGGCTCCGTGTCGTAGAGCGAGGACACCCGGATCACGCGCGTGTCCGGCAGTGCCGCGAGCGCCTCGATGGCCGCGCGCAACTGGGCCTCACGATCACCGAGATTCGCGCCGAGCCCCACGTACGCCATCATTTCGCGCGCTCCCGCGTGACTTCGATCACCGCCCGGCCTCCGGTCGTCCAACCGAGGTTCTGCTTGGAGATCCGTACCCGAACGCGCCGCACCGGAAACCGCTCGAGGATCGTCTCGGCGGTGGTCGCGGCGAGCATCTCGAGCAGATGAAAACTCTGGTCCTCGACGACTTCGCGAACCGTGCGGTACAACCGATCGTAGTCGACCGCGTCGACGAGCCGGTCGCTGCGTTCCGCCGCATCGTCGACCGGCACCAGCTCGAGATCGACCTCGAGCCGCTGGCCGGCTTCCTTCTCGTAGGGCCTCGCGCCGTGGTGACCGAACACCGACAGACCCTCGAGGCGAATGATCGCCATGACACCCTTTCCACGCGGGCGGGCCATGAAGCCCGCCACGATCGCCGGCGCGCGGGCACCGGGCGCGGAATGCGGGCCGGGGAGCGAGCGTCGACGCCGACCGCGCGAGGACGAGTCCATGCGTGCGGCGGCGTGGCAGTCTAGGAAGGCGACTCGAAGGGGGTCAAGCCGGTCGGCGGGCGGCGACTTGCATTGTGGAGCGCGTCAGCGTCCGGTCGGGCGATCGAAGCGACCGAATCGTCCCGACGATCGCGGCACGTCGGGCGGCGCCGTGACGCCTACGCGGGAGAGCCCAGCACGCGCCACTCCATAAGTAGGCTCGCGCAAGCCGTCGCGCAGCGCCTGAGCGTAGACGACTCGCGCTCGATCGACGTCGCCCTGCCGCTCGTACGCGAGCCCGAGCCAGGCGAGATCTTCGTTGGCGTGCGTGAGTCCGGCGGCGGCGGCCAGCTCGAACGAGGCCTGACGTGTGAGCCCGACTTCGATGAGAGCGCGTCCCAGTCGCCGATGCGCGGTCGAGTCGGCGGCGTCACTCCATGCTGCGCGCATCGCGGGCTCGAGCCGCGCCCGGAGCGAATCGGCACGTGCGGTCGGCAGTCCATAGAGCAGGCGCGCCAGCAGCTGCTCGGGCGGCGGCGTGAAGCCGAGTCGCTTCGCCTCGTTCCAGGCGCTGCGCGCCTCGGCCGCTCGCCCCGCGGCCGCGAGTGCGAGCGCCATCGGGTACTGGATCTCCGGCTCCCCCGGCATCTCCTGTGCGGCGGCAACGAACCCCGCTGCCGCGACCTCCGGCCGGCCGGCGAACAGCAGGCCTTCGGCCAGACGTGCGCGCGTCGCCGGCTGCACGGGCTCGAACAGGAAGCGCTCACTCGCCGCGTCGAAGCGCAACAGTCCGAATGAACCGGCGGCATCCTCGGGCGTCATGAGTTCGATCGGTTGCACGTGAATCGAGGTGTCGCGACATGCGACTCGCGCTCCTGGACCCATCACGGTCGTCAGCGTGACATCGGTCGGGACATTGAGAGCGAAAGTACGCGGCAGCGCCACGAGGCCCGCGCAGGCCGGCTCGAGCGAATGCATCAGCCGCATGGTGAGCTGGCCGTTGTCGCGGAAGAACGAATAGCCGGCGTGCGCGTGGCGCGCGAGGCCGAGCGCTTCGGCCTGTGGCTCGTAGAAGCCATTCGCCCCCCAGTGCGACAACGCGAGCGCTCCGATCGCGGCGACCGAAGTGCCGCGCGGCAGCCGGGCGAGTACGAAACCCCCGAGCAGTGAGGCACCGAGGGCCGCGATCACGAAGAAGTAGCCACGCCGCAACTCGCTCACCGCCCCGACCGGGAGCATGCCGATGAAGACGAATGCGATGCCGAGCCACAGCAGCCGGCGCGGCTCGAGCCGTTCCGCCGCCTCCGCGGGCTCCGAATGCTCCCCGCGCAATACCCGCTCCGCTGCCCACGCCGCCGCGATCGCAGTGACGGTCACGAACGCGGTCAGCGCGAACGAATCCCGCAACGCAGCGCCGATACCCGCGAGCGCGTGCGGCGGCCACCACGTC
>JABFRW010000125.1 GCA_013140805.1 Candidatus Eisenbacteria bacterium | reverse complement strand
GCGCCGTCGCCGCCGGCCGCCTCGCTGCGGGGCCGGCAGGTGTGGCTGGCGCTCGCGGGCGCGAATGGGGCACGCTCGAATGCCACCGACGAGAACGAGGGACTGCTGACGCTCGAAGAAGTCGCCGCACTCGATCTGCGAGGAGTGGAGTGGGTGGTGCTCTCGGCCTGTCAGTCGGGACTCGGCGAAGAGTGGCCACGCGAGGGCTCGCTCGGCATGCGCCGCGCCTTTCGCATGGCGGGTGCTCGCACCGTGATCGCGAGCGAATGGTCGGTCGCCGACGAATCGACCCGCGACTGGATGCGCGCGCTCTATGCGCGGCCCGACTCCGCGCATCGATCGACCGGCGAGGCGCTCCGTCAGGCGAGCCGCACGGTGCTCGCCGCACGCCGGAAGTCCAAACGCACCACGCACCCGTTCTACTGGGCCGCGTTCACCGCGAGCGGCCCGTAGCCGAATCTCACCGTCCTTCGAGCGGAGTGCGGCGAATGCGCCGAATCCTGAGCATCGCAAAGTTATTGTGTGTCATGGCAGGGGTCGCGTTGTGCCCGCCGGGCGCATCACGCGCGGCACCAGACGCAGAGCTCGCCGAGTCCGCGCGACTGCAGGGACTCCGGCAGTGGGCGCCCGCCGAGAGCCTTGCGCACCTCGCACTCGCGCGCGCCGAGCGCGCGACTCCCGCGGACTCGAACTCGCTCGCGCTTGCGCTCGAACTGCTCGCCCGAGGGCGCCAGACGCAGGGGCTCTATCGCGACACGCTGGTGCTGGAGTGGGGGACGCGACTGGTGCGCATCCGCGAGGCATCGATTTCGCGCGACCCGCTGGCGCTGGCCGACGCGGAACTGCTGCTCAGCCGGATTCTCGGCGGGTACGAGCGCTACGGCGAAGCGCCGTCACATCTGGCGCGCGCCCGGGCCCTGCGTGCTTCGCGATCGGCGGCGATCGATTCTCGCAGCTCCGATTCGCTCCTCGCCGAGGTCGACCTCGTGAGCGGTCAGCTCCTGCGTCGAGCCGGGGAACTGGCGAATGCCGAAGTCGAGTTGCGACGCGCGCTCACGGTTCACGAGCGATTCGCGACATCGCGGACGCGGTTGCTCGGACTGGTCTACTCGGAGCTGGGTGGCGTGCTGGTCGGGCTGCAGCGACTCGACGAGGCTCAGCCGATCCTGCTGCGTGCTGCGGAGACCTGGCAGGCGGTCGGAGCGGCGGGAGCGAGCCAGCTCGCCGGCACGTTCGGCAGTCTTTCGTCTCTCGAGAAGAACCGCGGCGACATGGCGCAGTCGGTCGAGTGGCTGGAGCGCGCCGTCGAGGCCAGCGAGCGCCTGCTCGGAGAGAACGCCCGCAGCACCCTGATCCATCGCCTCAATCTCGGCAGCCGGCTGATCGAATTCGGAGATCACGTCGCCGCGCGCCGGCGTCTCGAGCCGCTGGTGACTCCGCTCGAAGCGCTCTTCGGAGCCGGACATAGCACCACCGAGACGGCTCGTTCGATGCTGGGGATCGCCTGCTTCGCCGATGGCGACACGGTTTCGGCACTCCGTTACCTCGCCGCGTCACTTGCGGCCATGGAGAACCGTCCCGGCAATCATGCCGCGGGGGTTGCGTTCGCGCTTCAGTGGCAGGCTGTGATCCTGAGGGATCGAGGGGATCTCGAAGGCTCGAGGCGCGCGGTGGAACTGGCGCTCGAACAGTGTCGTCCGCTGGGTGCGACCGAAGGGCCGATGCGCGTCGACCTCGAACTCCTGAAGATGTCGGTGCTGGCGAAGCAGGGCGCTCTGACACCGCTCGCCACCGAGGTCGCCGAGGTGAGCGCACTCGTCGATTCGTTCGAACTCACCGGCACGCCCGTCGAAGCGCGTGCGCGGGTGGCCCAGGCGATCGCGTTGCGTCGACTCGGCGCTCCGGACAGCGCATGGAAGACGGCGCTCGCGGCCGACGCGATGTCGCGCGCCCAGATGGCATTCAACGCAAGCCGCCTGCCGGATCGCCAGGCGCTGGGGCTTTCCGTCCAGTGGAGCGAAGCACTACCGCAATTGACCGATCTCGTGCGCACTCGTGATCCCGGTGCGGCCGCGATCGCGTGGGACCGCTCTCAGCGCTGGCGTGGCTGGTGGAATCGCGAACGCGAACTGAGACGCCCCCCGCAAGGCGGACTCGACACGGCGCGGACCGGCGCACACGCGCGCTGGGTCGCGGCGGAGCGCCACTACGCAGAACGAATCGTGAGCGACGCCGACTCGATGCGACACCCTTCGGTGAGCGCGCGACTCGAGCGCGCGCGCGCGGCGGCCGAACAAGCCGAGGGCCGCTATCGAGCGACCGAGGCGCGCGGCGGAATGCCGCGCCCTGCTTCGGAGCCGCGCCTCGACGAGATTCTCGCCCACCTCGCACCCGATGAGGCGCTGGTGGCGTTTGCCGAAGCGGTGGACGACACCGCGTCGCGGCTGGTGGCGTTCGTGGCTCACGGTGCACCAGCGCGCGTCGAGCTGGTGTCGCTGGGGCCGCTGCGCACCGCACGCGCGACGAGTGCGCGATGGCTTCGGGCGTTGTCCGAGCCTCCGAGTGCCCGCGCGTCCGCCGCCGAGCGCGAGTTGCGCGTGCTGGGCCGCGCGTGCCGGGAACGGCTCTGGGATCCGCTCGCGGCCGTGCTCGCAGACGCGCGGACGATTCACGTGGTCTCCGGGCCGCTCGATGATCTGCCGTGGCTCGCGCTGCCGGTCGGGGCGCGCGAGTACCTGGTCGATACGAATCGCACCATCGGAGTGATCGAGGCTGAGCGCGACCTGCTCACCCCGCGCGCCGCCACTTCGAATGGTCGCGCGATCACGTTCGGAGGTCCCGCGTTCGACCAGGCGCCCGCCACCGGGGCCGCGCCGCTGCTCGCGCTTGCATCGCGTGGCGCCGCCAACCCCTGCATGCCGTTCCCACGCCTCGAAGCGCTGCCGGCCGCAACAGCCGAAGCGCTGGACGTCGCCGCGACTCTCGGCACCGGTCCCGATCACGCGCTCGTACTCACCGGAGCCGAGGCCAGCGAGGGCAGCTTCAAGCGCGAGGCGCCGGGCCACACCCTTCTTCACGTGGCCACTCATGGCGTGGTGCTCGGCGACACCTGTGCGACCGCAGCGCCCGGCCGCCGTGGCGTCGGAGGCCTCACGGCAACGTCGAGCCGCACCTCGAAGCGTCGACGGCCGGTCGCCGAGCCGATCGCGGAAGCCGACAAACCCTCGCCGTGGCTCGCGCGCCGCGTATGGCTCGCCTTCGCGGGAGCGAACCACGCCGGAGAATCGAACGACCCGGACGGCAACGACGGCATGCTCACCGCCGAGGAAGTGGTGACGCTCGATCTGCGTGGAGTCGAGTGGGTGGTGCTTTCGGCCTGCCACTCGGGGGCCGGTGCGGACTGGTCCAAAGAAGGGGCACTCGGTATGCGCCGCGCGTTTCACCTGGCCGGGGCGCGTACCGTGATCGCGAGCCACTGGAGCATCGAGGACCAGGCCGCGCGCGAATGGATGCGCGCGCTCTACCAGGCGCGGGCGGCCGGGGCGCTGGGCGGCGCGGAGGCGGTTGCGAAGGCCTGCCGCGCCACGCTCGAGGCGCGTCGACAATCCAGGCGCACCACGCATCCTTTCTACTGGGCCGCCTTCACCGCGACCGGCCCCTAGCGGCCCGCGCGCGCAGCGTGCGCGCGTGATCCCGCAGCGCCACCCGCAACGCCGCCGGCCGCAGGATCCGGAACTCGAACGACCATCGCGACAACTCGCGCGCGAGCCACGCCAGGTCGTCGACCTGTCCGCGCAGTCGCACGCCCCTGGCGACCGTCTCGAGCGCACCGAGCGTGTGGGCGTGCTGGGCCCGCGCGGTCGCGAGGTCGGTCTCGAGCAGCAGCTCGACTCCGAACGCGCGCGGAATGGTCGCGAACGCGAAGGTCAGATGTTCGAGCGCGTCGAAGTCCGCCGGGCGCTCGAAGCGCGACTCGCCGGCCGCCGCCGTCACCACCCGATCGAGTCGAAACGAGCGCAATCCGAGCCGCAGATGGCAATGCCCGACCACGTACCAGCAGCCTCCGCGATACGCGAGTCCGTAGGGATCGAACTCGCGCTCGGTGACCTCACCCGCGGCGGCGCGATAGCGCATCCGCACCCGACGACGCTCGCGCGCCGCTTCGGTCAGTGTGACGAGCGCCGCGTTGTCGGCACTCGGGGTCGCGCGCGCCAGATCGAGCGCCACGGTCTCGTCGACCGCGCGCACCCGATGACGCAGTGTTGCGGGCATCACGCGTTCGAGCTTGGCCTGCGCGCTCGCGACGGCGGGTGCCGCACTCGCGAGCCCCAGATCGCGCGCGGCCAGCAGTCCGACCGCGACCGCGAGCGCTTCGTCCTCTGTGAACATCATGGGGGGCAGCTTGAAGCCGGCGACCAGCGCATAGGCGCCATTGCGACCGCGTTCCGCCGTGATCGGAATGCCGAGCGCTTCGAGCTGCGTGATGTAGCGGCGCGCCGTACGCGGATCCACGCCGAGGCGCCGCGCCAGTTCGGGACCACTCATGCGCTCGTGGGTCTGCAGCAACTCGAGCACCGTCAGCACGCGGGTGGTCGGGCGATAGGAGGCGGGACGTTCCATGGCCGAAAAGACTACGCAGAATCAGGGCCGAAGTCGCCCTGTATTACCTCTAGCCTCGCCTTCGTCACGGAACTCCGAGCGGCTCGAATGGCCCGCAATCGGAGATTCCCCGCGAGGAGGCCTGCCATGCAGACCCAGGAAACCAAACGCCAGCACGCTCACGACTTCGACTTCTGGCCGGGGCGCTGGCGCGGCGCGAACCGCAAGCTCCTGAAGCTGTTCGTCGGCTGCGACGAATGGGAGCGCTTCGACGCGACCATCGAGGTCGCGGCGTTCCCGGGCGGCATCGGGAACTACGACGTGTTCCTCGCCGAGCAGTGGCGACCCGGTTTCGTCGGACTGTCGTTTCGCGTCTACGACCCGGTCGCCGATCGCTGGAGCATCTACTGGCTGGAAAACCGATCCGGCGGCGTCGATCACGAAACCGGATCGCTGCTTCCGCCGGTGGTCGGGCGCTTCGTCGACGGCGTCGGCGTGTTCGAGGGACGCGAGATCTACGAAGGACGCCCGATCGTGGTGCGCTATCGGTGGTCGAACATCACGCCAGCGACCGCGCGCTGGGAGCAGTCGTTCTCGACCGACGAGGGCAGGACCTGGGAGATCAACTGGGTCTCGGACATGACGCGCCTGGCGGACTGAAGCGCGAGGCGCGGCACGGTGAGGCGGCGCGGTGCTGCCGCCTCACGCCGCCGCGCCGGGCGGGCGCCAGCCGGTGCGCTCGAGTTCACGCAGGCGCTCGAACACCTGATCCCGCTCGGCGTGCGTGGTGAGCAGCAGCAGATCTCCTTCGCGCGCCCACGCGATCGCCGCGTCCACCGCGGCGGTCTCGGACTCGTGCGATTCGATTGCCGCGGCCGGCAGGCCGCAGGCGCGAAACTCGGACGCCAGGATCTCGAGCACCACGCCAGGCTCGCGGCCGCGCCGAAAGCGTTCCATCTCTTTGAGGAACACGCGATCCGGCTGCATGCTCGCGGCCGCGCGCGCGAGTTCGCGGATCGAAGCGTCATCACGATCGCCGGCCTGTCCGAGAACGATCGCGCGTCGAGTGGCCGGCACCGCCGCCGCCATCTCGGCCAGCGCTGCGAGGCCGTGGGGGTTGTGCGCATAGTCGACGATCGCAGTGAGCGTGCCGAAGCGCCACAGGTTCGCGCGGCCGGGATTCGCCTCGGGAGTGCTCGCGAAACTGCGCAAACCGGCACGAATCGCTTCGAGCGGTAGTCCGAGCGCTGCCGCCGCGCCTGCCGCGGCGAGCGCATTCGCGACGTTGTAGCGCGCCGCACCGCCGAACGCGATCGGCAGCTCGTCGATGCTCGCGAGCTTCGAGGTCGTGCCGTCGCGCGCGAGCATCAGGCACGTGTCCTCGAGCCACGCGGCATCACCACCCGCCGCGACGTGTGCCCGAACAGTCGGATGCGAGGCCGCGAGACTCGTCCACAGGGTGTCGCCATTGCGCTGCCCGCCACGTTCGAGCAGCCGTGGATCGTCGGCGTTCAGCACCGCGCGTCCGCCGGAGCGGACCGCGCGCGTCACCACCATCTTGGCGTCGGCCAACGTGTCCAGGTCGTGGACGCCGTACTCGCCGAGATGATCGTTCGCGACGTTGGTGATCACCGCCACCTCGACGTGCGGCACCGAGAGTCCGCGTCTCAGGATTCCGCCGCGCGCGACTTCCAGCACCCCCAGCTCGACGCGGCGATCGCGCAGCACGGTACGCGCGCCGTTGGGGCCCGAGTAGTCGCCGGTGGCGACCGTCTCGTCGCCGACATCGACCCGATCGGTCGAGGTGACGCCGGCCAGCTTCCCGGCCGCGCGCGCGATCGCGGCCAGCAGTCGTACCGTGGTGGTCTTGCCATTGGTGCCGGTCACCATCGCAACCGGCACGTCGTGCAGGTGGCTCCACGGCAGGCGCTCGAGCGGCGGGGGCGCGTCGGCGGGGACACTGACGGAGCCGGTTCCGAGCCCCAGCGACAGTCGCTTGTCGTCCCATAGAAACGTGAGATTGCGCCCCGCGGCCTCCGCCTGCCACGCGAGCCATGCGGGCTTGCGCTCGTCGAGCAACGCCGCGCGCAGGCGCGCGGCTTCGACTGCGAATGCGGCGGTCTCGTCGAGCGCGCCGGTCGCGCGGGCCGCCTCGGCGAATGCCCACTCGTTGACTTCGGTCGCTGCGTAGAGCGCATCGATCGGCGCTTCGAACGCGAAACTCGCGCCGCCCGGGAACCTGCGCCATGCGCGGTGGGCGCCGGCCCAGTCGAGTGCTCCCAGCATGCGGTCCAGTGCGGATTCCCACGCGGCCGCGAAGTCGCGAGCTTCGAGTCCCGCGAGTCGCGCCTCGAGAATCGCGCCGGGGCCGTCGAGCATCAGGCTCACGCCGGTGAGTCGGCGCGAGTCGACGAGTGCGGCGCCTGGCCCGAGGTCGTCGCCCGGGATGCCGGGCGTGCTCAATCCGCGACTTCGGGTTCGCGCGCGGCGAGGCGCACGCCACGCTCGTCGCGGATGATCGCGCCGCCCATCTCGCGCCCCAGATCCGGCGCCGGCGGCAGCGCCACGCGCACCGGCGCGTGCCCGGCGGGGCGTGGGTGCTCGGCATCCTGCGGATCGAACGCCACGACCTGATCCCAGGTACGCTGCAGCGCGTCGCCGAACAGCAGCACCAGGTCTCCGGGCCGCGCAAGTCTCAGCGCACGTTCGACCGCCGGCGATTCTTTCTCGACCACTTCGACCTGCTCGGCCGGCACGCCCGCTTCGAGCAGCGCGGCGCGCAGCATGCGCGGCACCTCGTCGGACGCGCGTCCGCGCAGAGCGTCGTCGCGGCGGCAGATGTAGTGATCGAAGTGTCGCGCGGCGGTGCGCGCGATCGCCACGATGTCCTCGTCGCGCCGATCGCCGGGTGCTGCGAGCACCACGATGCGGCGTCCCTTCACGTCGAGCCGATCGACCGTCTCGCACATGGCACTCACCGCGGCCGGGTTGTGTCCGTAGTCGAGGATCACGCGGAACGGATGCTGGTCGTACACATTGGTGCGACCCGGTGCCTGGAAGAACGTGGTGTCGAAGGTGCGGAGCCCCTGGCGGATGCCTTCGAGCTTGACGCCCATCGAGAACGCGAGCGCCGCTGCGAACATGGCGTTCTGTACGTTGTGGAGGGCACGGCCCTCGAGCGTCGCCGGCACCAGATGCGCCCACAGCAGCGGGATGTGCGCGTGATGGTCGTAGATCGCGATCATGTTGCCGCCGGCCCCCGGCTCCAGCACCACCGCGCGCCCGCCGGCGCGGATGTGTTCGCGCACCAGCGCGTGGTCGATGCTCATGGTGACGTAGCACAGGTGCTTGGCGCGGGTGTGATCGGCCATGCGCAGGCAGTAGGGGTCGTCGGCGTTCAGCACCGCGGTGTCCTGCGCGACTTCGACGACGATGCGCTTGACCTCGGCGAGCTGCTCGAGCGTGTCGACGCCCTTCAACCCCAGGTGATCCGCGCTGATGTTCAGCACCGCGCCGACGTTGCACTTCCGATAGCCCAGGCCGCGGCGCAGGATGCCGCCGCGCGCCGATTCGAGCACCGCCACGTCGACCGCGGGATCGCGCAGCACCATTCGGGCGGCGACCGGGCCGGTCATGTCGCCCTTCACCGTGAGCTGCCCGTCGATGTAGACGCCGTCGGTGGTGGTGAGCCCCACGACATGGCCCGCGAGCTTGAAGACATGCGCGAGCATGCGTGCGGTGGTGGTCTTGCCGTTGGTACCCGTGATCGTCGCGATCGGAATGCGCACCGGAGTGCCGGGCGGGAACAGCATGTCCATGACCGGGCCCGCGACGTCACGCGGCGTGCCCTCGCTGGGAGCGACGTGCATGCGGAAGCCGGGAGCCGCGTTGAGCTCGCAGATCGCGCCACCGTCTTCTTTGTACGACAGGCTGATGTCGCGGGTGATGAAGTCGACGCCGCCGACGTCGAGTCCGATCGCCTTGACCGCGCGGATCGCCATTTCGGCGTTGTCGGGGTGCACCACGTCGGTGACGTCGAGTGCCGTGCCGCCGGTCGAGAGGTTGCCGGTGAGGCGCAGCGCGACGCGTTCACCGGCAGGCGGAACCGAGTCGGGCGTGTAGCCGAGATCGCGCAGGCAGCGCTCGGCCTGATGGTCCAGCTCGAGGCGGGTGAGGATCTTCTCGTGGCCGATTCCGCGGCGCGGATCCCGGTTCACGATCTCGACCAGTTGCGCGACGGTGTGGGTGCCGTCGCCGACCACGTGGCCGGGGATGCGCTTGGCGACCGCGATCAATTGGCCGTCGACCACCAGCATGCGGTGATCGTCGCCCTGGATGAAGCTCTCGACCACCACGCCCCGGCTGTGTTCGCGCGCCTTGTGGAACGCCTCGCGCACGTGCGGGCCGTCGGCGAGGTTGAGCGACACGCCGCGGCCGTGATTGCCGTTGTAGGGCTTGACCGCGACCGGGAATCCGATCTTCTGCGCCGACTTGGCGCACTCTTCCTCGGAATACACCAGCTCCTGCCGCGGCACCGGCAGGCCGAGATCGCTCAGGATGCGATTGGTCTCTTCCTTGTCGGAGGCGATCTCGACCGCGATGTGTCGCGTCTCGCTCGTGATGGTGGCCTGGATGCGACGCTGATATCGGCCGTGCCCGAACTGGATCAGGCTGTGATGGTTCAGGCGCAGCCACGGGATGTCGCGCTCTTCGGCCGCGCGCACCAGTGACGCGGTCGAAGGCCCGAGTGCGCGGCGCTGCGAGAAGCGGATGAAGTCGTCGCGTGCGGTGGCGAACTCGAATTCTGCCGGTTCCTTCGGCTTGAGCGGCGCCGGCAGCAGCGAACGCAGGAGCGCGAGCGCCAGCTTGCCGGCCTCGAGTCCGACCTCGGCCTCTTCATATTGATAGACCACGTGGTAGCGACCGGGGCCATCGGCCGAGCGCGTCTTGCCGAACGTGACGTGGGCGCCGGCCAGGTTCTGGATCTCGATCGCGCAGTGCTCGAGCACGTGGCCGAGCCACGTGCCTTCGTCTTCGGTCATACGCCGCACAAAGCCGCCCGGTGTCTCGTAAGAGCAGCCGTGCTCGTGAAGCCCCGGCAGCGCCGCGAGCAACCCGTCGATGAAGCCGCGCCCCAGCTTGAGCGTCGGCCACTGCTCCAGTTCCTCGAGATCGAGCGTGAAGCGGATCACCGGGAACAACGCGTGGATGCTCGGGCCCAAGTAGACCGAGGTCTCGAGCAGCTTCATGCGATCCTCCGGGATGGCCGCGGCGTGGCGGCCCGTTGCGACGACGAGGAGCCGTCCTCTTTAGTGGCGGCCGAGTTCCCCGGCCGAGGCGACGCGCGTATGCAGATTGAAGGTGGCGCCCGCGATCAGGACGTGGAGCGTGATGCCGAGCAGGCACACGGGATCTCCGCGCTTGGCAGCGTCCATCGAGGAATATTCGAGCTTCGCAGGATCCACGATCGTCACCGCCCCGCTGCCCACCACCTCGAGCGTTTCGTCGGGGCCGATGAACGCCGCGGTGTCTTCGTCGAGCCCGACTCCGACCGCAAACGGATTGTAGGCGAGCGAGGCGAGCAGGCGCCCGATGCGGTCGCGCTGCCGGAAGTGCTGGTCGACCACCACCCGATTCGTGAGTCCGAGCCCCGGCGCCAGCGACACCATGCCGGCGCGCGGTGTCGCGCCCTCTTCGCCCGAGGCGATCATGTGCTCGGACAGGAACGCCGCACCCGCGGAGGTGCCGGCCACGTGCACGCCGCGCGCGTTCATGAGTCGCAGCGACTTGGCGATCGGGGTGCCGCCGAGCGTGGTCGAGAGGCGCAGCTGGTTGCCGCCGGTCAGGAACACTCCGTGAGCGCGTTCGAGCGTCTCGATCGAGTCCGCATCTTCGCAGTCGCGACGCGTGAGAAACGGCAGCACCTTCACGTCGCTGGCGCGCAGCGAGTCGAACAGCTTCTCGTAGCGCCGTCCGGTGTCGCGCAGCTCGGAGGCGGTCGGGATCACGGCGATGCGGGCGCGCCGCCCGCCGCACAGGCCCACGAAGCGCTTGAGGATGTCCTCGTCGCCGATCTTGTCCTCGGCGCCGCCGATCGGGACGATGAAACCGCGGCTCTGGCCTTCGGGGACTTTGGACGGGCTCACGGGATTGAGGGACTCCTCATAGAGGCCAATGCGAAAAGTGGCCCGGCATTGTAGCAGCGGGGTGGGGATCGCCGGGAGTGACCCTCACGCGCCGAGTCGTTCTGGCGCGTTGACGGCTCGCTGGTCGGCCGCGATTCCCGCCCGTCGAGGGTTCCGCCGCGCCTGTCTCCGAGCCGTGCGGCGGGCGCCGGGCGGCACTATCATTCGCGCTTCCGTTCCCACCCTTCAGCCGACAGGGTCTGCAGCCGGGCTCTCGTTTCGCGCGCTCCGGCGTCCATCCCACTCCGAGGTTCGCTTCCATGTCGCATCGCCTGCTCACTCGCGCTCTCGCCCTCCTCGCGCTGCTGGTGCTGCTCGCACCGATCGCTTCCGCGAAGCCCAAGCCACCCAAGGGCGGCAAGCCCGCCGAGGCGGCAGCCGCGGCCGACAAGGACAAGCCGTTCACGGACTGGAAGAAGACCACCAAGGACGCCACGGTTCAGAAGGGCTACTTCAACGTGTGGCGCAAGCGCGAGAGCCTGTGGCTGGAGATCCAGCCGAGCCAGCTCGACCAGCCGGTGCTCGGCATCTTCAGCCTCGCGCGCGGCATCGGGCAGAACTTCGTGCTCGGCGGGCTGCCGCTCAACGACCGGCTGCTCGAGTTCCATCGCGAAGGCGATCACATCTTCGTGGTCGAGAAGAACACGCGCTACAGGGCGCCCGCCGGTTCACCGATGTCGAAGGCGGTCGACCTGTCGATCGGCAGCTCGGTCATCGCGTCGCTCAAGATCGAGAGCGAGCACGATTCGACCAAGGCGCTGCTCGTGAACTTCGGCGACTTCCTGCTCAGCGACGTTTCCGACATGACCGAGTATCTGAAGAGCTCGTTCAACAACAAGCCGTTCCGGTTCGACAAGGAACGTTCCGCGATCACCAGCACCAAGGTGTTCCCCGACAACTTCGAGATCGAGGCCGCACTCACGTTCTCGCCGTCGGATCGCACCGGACTCGGTCTCGAGACGCCGTCGGACGATCGCTATCTGCCGATCGCAGTGCACTACTCGTTCTCGAAGCTGCCGGCCACTCCGATGACGCCGCGCTTCGCGGATCCGCGCACCGGACAGTTCCTCACCGTGGTCAAGGACTTCGGCCGTGACGAGTCCGAGAACTTCTGGGTGCGCTTCGTCAATCGCTGGCGGCTCGAGAAGAAGGATCCGAACGCGCCGGTCTCGGAGGTGGTGAAGCCGATCACGTTCTATCTCGACCACACCATTCCGAAGGAGTACCGCCCGTTCGTCCGCAAAGGCGTCGAGAACTGGCAGAAGGCGTTCGAAGCGGCGGGCTACAAGAACGCCATCGTGGCGCCGGACGCGCCGGACGATTCCACCTGGGATGCCGAGGATGTGCGCTACAGCACGATCCGCTGGATCACTTCGTCGGTGCCGTCGTTCGGCGCGATCGGACCCTCGCGCGTGGATCCTCGCACCGGCGAGATCCTCGATGCCGACATCCTGTTCGAGGCGTCGTTCATTCAGGGGTTCCGCAACAACTACCGGCGCTGGGCGGGCCCCGAAGCGATCGGTGCGATGGTGGCGCCGCAGAAGGCGATGCGCGCCGCGTTGCCGTCGTTCCTGCCGCTCGAGCGCAGCTGTGCGCTCGGCGAGGGCATGATCGACGCCGGCTCGCTGGTGAGCCTCACCATGCTGCTCGACGGCCTGATGCCGCCCGGAACGCCGGTGCCCGAGGAATACCTGGGCGAGGCGATCGTGTGGACGACCATGCACGAGGTCGGACACAGCCTGGGCCTCACGCACAACTTTCGCTCCAGCACCGCGACGCCGAACGACAAGCTGAACGATCTGGGCTGGACCGACACCAAAGGCCTCGTGGGCTCCGTAATGGAGTACCCCTCGCCGAACATCAGCTCGGATCGCTCGAAGCAGGGCCACTACTACACGACCACGATCGGCACCTGCGACATGTGGCAGATCCGCTACGCCTACACGCCGTCCGGTGCCGCGAACTCCGACGAGGACTACGTCTTCGCGCGCAAGATCGCGGACGAGTCGGCGTTGCCGGGCAACGAGTACGGCGCCGATCAGGACGCGTACCCCGATGACGCGCTCGATCCGCGCGTGAACATCTGGGACCTTGGTACCGATCCGCTCGCATTCGCGAAGGATCGCGCCGCCTACGTGGCGTCGCTGTGGAAGAACCCCAAGCTCGAGGAGCGCGTGGTCGGCCCCAACGGCGACTACCCGACGCTGCGTCGCGCGCTCGACACCACGCTCGGCCAGTACTCGATCGCACTCGGACTCGCGGTCAAGTACCTGGGCGGCCAGTACGCCTCGCGGACACGTCGCGGGCAGGAGGGTGGCGTCGATCCACTCACGCTGATCCCGGCCGCCACGCAGCGCGAGGCGCTCGAATTCCTCGGCACCCGCGCGTTCGCGGCCGATGCGTTCGCGATTCCCTCCGGGCTGCTCTCCAAGGTTGGGCAGGATCGCTGGGTGCACTGGGGAATCGGCAACGGATTCTCGGGCCCGTATCGATACGACTACGACCTGGGCGCCAAGGCGTTCTCGATCCAGAGCGCACTGCTCACCGAGCTGCTCGAGCCGCGGCTGCTGCTGCGCATGCGCGAGGCCGAGGGGCGCTCGGCGGACGCGTTTCGCATGAGCGACTACTTCGACCGCATGACCCGCATGCTGTGGGGCGAAGTGGCCGGTGGCGCCCCGGCGGCGCTCAAGGCGCTGGACGGCACCAGCACCCGCCGTGACGTCCAGCGGGCCTACGTCGACCGCCTGGCGGGGCTGATGGTCGGTTCCGTGGCCGGCGCTCCCGACGACGCCCGGGCGCTTGCCCGGCTGCAGTTGTCTCGGATCGACCAGCGCTGCACCCGCCAGCTCGCAAGTGAGGCTCCCATGGGCGATTACACCCGCGCCCACCTGCTCGAGTCGCGCGCCCGGATCAAGCGCGCGATGGATGCGACACGCTCGGCGGACAGTGTCCGGGGCGCGTCAGCAATTGGCGCGGACGCCGCCGGTGGAACTTCTTCAGGGGCTGCGCAGTAATACGACCAGTCAGCGGCAGCATGGGGACGAAAAGATGAGGCGGTGACTCGAACGGAGTGGGGCATGGGGGCCCGCTCCGTTCGATTCGTTTTTGGGGGAAGCCGCGGCGCTTTGCGCAGTGCTCGATCCGACCCTCCATCCCTTGCCGCTCGTGGCCCTCCTCGGGCACAATCCCTGCCCGCACCTTCAAAGGAGCCACTCATGATCGCCTCCACTCAGATGAGGGTCGGCAACCTCGTCATGCACAACGGCAAGCCGCACCGCGTGACGGCCGTTGTTCACCGCACGCCGGGCAATCTCCGCGCGTTCGTGCAGGCGACGCTCGTCAACATCGAGAACGGCAGCAAGAACGAGCACCGGTTCAGCGCCGAGGACAAGGTCGAGAAGGCGGTCCTCGATGAGCACACGCTGCAGTTCAGCTATCGCGCCGGTGACGAGTTCCACTTCATGAACACCGAGAGCTACGAGATGATCGCGCTCGGCAAGGACGTGCTCGGCGACGCCGTCGGCTACATCAAAGATGGCATGACGCTGCTCGCGAACTACTTCGAGGGCCGTGTGGTCGGCATCGAAGTGCCGATGTTCGTGGAGCTGGTGGTCAAAGAGACCACGCCGAACATCAAGGGCGCCGCGGTCCAGAACACGAACAAGCCCGCGATCTTGGAGACCGGCCTCGAGATCAAGGTCCCGCCCTATGTCGAAGAGGGCAACCTCGTGAAGATCGACACCCGCACCGGGGAGTTCGTCACCCGCGTGAGCTGATCGGAGCGGCGTGCCCGCTCCGCGCCCCGCCGCGCCCCGGCACCCGGATCCGCCGCCGGTGGGCCGAACTTCCGCGCCGGTTCCCCGCGAGCCGCGTTCGCGGGCGAGGCCCGGTATGCTGCGCGGCCTCGAGCCCGGACCTGCGTTCGGACCGATCCTCGCTCTCACTGCCGGAGGTCGTCCCCATGACGTACCGCTACTCCCTGCGTAGCGCCCTCGCGCTCGCGCTTGCCATCGCGCTGCTGCCGTCGCTCGGCCACGCAGCTCCCAAGCCCAAGAAGGGCGCCTCGGACGCGGCTGCCGCTGCGGCCGACAAGCCGTACGGTGACTGGAAAAAGCTCACCAAGGACACCGAGGTCAAGAAGGGGCTCTTCACGCTCTATCAGAAGCGCGAGAACCTCTACATGGAGATCCGGGCCGATCAGCTCGACCAGCCGGTGCTCGGCATCTGGAGCATCGCGCGCGGCATCGGGCGCGACTTCGTGCTCGGCGGGCTCTCGATCTTCAACGACCGCATGATCGAGTTCCATCGCACCGGCGATCGCGTGCTGGTGATGGAGAAGAACATGCGCTTCGTGGCCCCGAGCGGCAGCGCGATCGAGAGGGCCAAGGACCTGTCGTTCGGAAACTCGGCGATCGCATCGCTCAAGATCGAGAGCGTCCACGATTCGAGCAAGGCGCTCCTGGTCGACCTGGCGCCGTTCCTGGTCAGCGACATCAGCGACATGAGCGAGTTCCTGCGCCAGGGGCCTGCCCGCACGTTCCGCTTCGACAAGGAACGCTCGGCGGTGACCCTCGCAAAGGCGTATCCGGAGAACGTCGAGTTCGAGGCGATGCTCACCTACACGCCGAACGACCGGCAGAACTTGAACCTCAACACGGTGCCCGACGACCGCTACGTCGGCGTGACGATGCACTACTCGTTCTCGAAGCTGCCCGACGTTCCGATGACGCCGCGGCTCGCCGACGATCGCACCGGTTACTTCCTGAACGCGGTGAAGGACTTCAGCCGCGACGATCAGGAGCACTTCTGGCGGCGCTACATCACGCGCTGGCGGCTCGAGAAGAAGGACCCGACGGCGGCGCTGTCGGAGCCGGTCAAGCCGATCGTCTACTACATCGATCGCACGATTCCCGAGAAGTACCGGCCGTATGTGAAGGCCGGCATCGAGGGCTGGCAGAAGGCATTCGAGGCGGCGGGGTTCAAGAACGCGATCATCGCCAAGGAAGCCCCCGCGGATGACCCCGACTACGATCCGGGCGACATTCGCTACAGCACCATCCGCTGGATCACGTCGTCCGAGCCGTCGTTCGGCGCAATCGGACCGTCGCGCATCGACCCGCGCAGCGGCGAGATCCTCGACTCCGACATCCTGTTCGAGGCTTCGATCGTGCAGCGCCGGTGGCGCATCTACCGCGACCTGACCGGCTCGCCGAGCACGTTCGAACTGCCGATGCTGCGCGAAGCCGAGTCGCGACTGCCGCTCGATCATCGTTGCGACGCAGCCGCCGGCGGTTCGGTCGGCATGACGCTCGCGAATCTCGCGGCGGTCATGGATGGCAGCATCGCGGCCGGAGGCCCGATCCACGAGCGGTTCGTTGGCGAGATGCTGACGCACACGGTGCTCCACGAAGTCGGGCACGCGCTCGGCCTCACGCACAACTTCCGCGCCAGCACTGCGACGCCCTACGACAAGCTGAACGACTCGACCTGGTCGCGCGGCAACGGCATGATGGCATCGGTGATGGACTACGCGACGCCGAACGTTTCGCGCGATCGCACCAAGCAGGGCGACTACTACGGCAGCGTCGCGGGCACCGCCGACGTATGGATGATCCGCTACGGCTACACGCCGTCGGGCCAGGCGAGCGCAGATGCCGACTATGCGGTCGTGAAGAAGATCGCCGACGAGTCGAATCTGCCCGGCCACGTCTACACGCCGGACCCCGACACCTATGGGCCGTTCGCGCTCGATCCGCGCTCGAACATCTGGGACCTCGGCGACGATCCGCTGTCGTTCGCGAAGGATCGCGCCGGCTGGGTGACCGACATCTGGTCGAACGATGCGCTGGAGGCCCGCATCCTCGGAGACGAGGGCGAGTACCCGGTGCTGCGTCGCGCCGTCGATGGCCTGCTCGAGCAGTACGGAATCGCGCTCGGCATCGGCGTCAAGTACGTCGGCGGCCAGTATCAGTCGCGCAATCACCGCGGCCAGCCGGATTCCAGGGACCCGCTGCAGCTCGTGCCGGCCGCCAAGCAGCGCGAGGCGCTCGACTTCATCGCGGAGCGCGGCTTCGCGGCGAACTCGTTCAATCTGTCACCGAAGCTGCTCAATCGCCTCGCGCCGGATCGCTGGATGCACTGGGGCGTCGACGACAACTTCGGGGTGTGGACCGGGCCGCGGCTCGACTACAACCTGAACGACAAGGCGCTCGCGATTCAGACCGGGCTGTTGAACGGGCTGACGCAGCCGATGCTGCTGGCGCGGCTGCGCGAAGCCGAGAGCCGTTCGCCGGACGCGTTTCGCATGAGCGATTACTTCGATCGGCTCACGCGGGCGCTGTGGGGCGAGGTCGGCGGCGGTGCTGCGGCAGCGATGCGGGCACTCGATGGCCCGAACACACGGCGCGACATCCAGCGCGTCTATATCGATCGACTCGCGCAGATGGTGGTCGGCGGAATCCCCGGCACACCCGACGACGCGCGCAGCCTGGCGCGTCTGCAGCTCGCGCGCATCGATGCGCGGGCGACGCGTGCGCTGGCCGGCGAGGGCGCGATGGGCGACTACACGCGCGCGCATCTGCTCGAGTCGCGCGCCCGCATCAAGCGCGCACTCGAGGCGGGACGCGAAGTCGAAGCCGTACGCCCGGCGGGGGCGATCGGAGTGGCGACGCCGTAGCGCGGCCAGCCCTGTCCGCCGGAAAAGAGCGACGCCCCACGACTCTTGCGAGTCCGGGGCGTCGACTTTAAGCGGGAGGTGCGATCACAGGCCCGGGGGCCGCACCCGAGTATCTGCAACCACGGCCCTCCCACATCCATTTCGTTCGGCCATGTAGATGTGCCGTGGTGTGGATCGTAGCGCGATATTTTTTATCGGGAAGAGTGCGGAGCAAGACTTAACCCGACCGTGACCCACGATGCGCGACGCCGAACTTGTAGAAAGTTCCCGGACGCGTGCGAGTCGCCGAAAAACGCCGTGAAACAGCGCCGAAGCGGGACGAACTACTCGTTGTTGCGCAGGAGCTGGAAGAACTCCTCGTTCGTCTTGGTTTTGTTCAGCCGGTCCGCGAGCTTCGTGATCGCTTCCTGCAGCGGCATCTGCAGCAGCACGCGGCGCAGCATCTGATGAAGATTGAGCTGATCCGGCGGGAACAGCTTCTCTTCTTTGCGCGTGCCGCTCCTCGCGATGTCGATCGCGGGAAAGATGCGTCGCTCGGCGAGTTCGCGCGACAGGAAGATCTCGCTGTTTCCGGTGCCCTTGAACTCCTCGAAGATGATCTGGTCCATGCGCGAGCCGGTGTCGACGAGCGCGGTGCCGATGATGGTCAGCGAACCGCCGTCTTCGATCTTGCGAGCCGCGCCGAAGATCTGACGCGGCGCCTGCATGGCGTTCGAGTCGAGACCGCCCGACATGGTGCGCCCACCGCCGTCGGTGTTCGCGTTGTAGGCGCGAGCCAGGCGGGTGATCGAATCGAGCAGCAGCACCACGTCTTTGCCTTCGATCACCTGAGCCGCCACCACCTCCATGGCGTACTCGGCGGTCGCGATGTGGTCCTCGATGCTCATGTCGCTCGATGCCGCGATCACGTTGGCGGGCGTGTTGCGCTTGAAGTCGGTGACTTCTTCGGGGCGTTCGTCGACCAGCAGCGCGTAGATACCGACCTCGGGGTGGTTGTAGGCCACCGAGGCAGCGATGCACTGAAGAATTCGAGTCTTGCCGGTCTTGGGAGGCGCGACGATCAGACAACGCTGTCCGCGGCCGATCGGCGCGATCAGGTCGATCGCACGCCCGGTGGCGCGGTCTCCATACGGCGGATTGCCCTCGCCGGCCGGCAACTCGAGCTTGAGGCGCTCGGTCGGATCGAGTGCCACGCCGGCCTGCTGCATCTCGCGCAGGACCTCGAGTCCGCCGCGTCGGCGTTCCGCTCCTGGACGGGTGCGGCGACGGCGACCGCGCGGGCCGCCGCTCATCTGGGGCGGCTGCGGAGCCTGGCGTGGTGCGTTCGGCGGCGCGCCCTGGTAGGCACCGGGCGCCGAGTTGCTGACCGGGCGAGCGCTGCGGCCGCGGCGACGACGGCGGCGATTGTTGCCGTTGCCATCCATCCGGCGCATGCCATCGGGACCGGGCGCCTGACGAGGACCTTCGGGGGCGGGACGCGGTCCGTCGGGACCGGGACGCACGCCGCCGTTGGTCAAACCGGCGTCGGGGCTGGCATCCATCGGGGGACCGGCGCTTCCCATCGAGTCGGGTCCGTAGGACGAGTAAGAGGTGGGTTCTGCTCCGTCACTCGGAGCGGTGAAGTTCTGACCCTGCGGGGCTCCCGGATCGGGGCGCGGTCCGCGCGGACGACGACGACGAGTTCTCATTCGATTTCTCTCCACGCGCTGAGCGTGGACTCCGCGGTTGCGGGCGGGCGCGTCGCAGAACGGCGCGCTGTGACGGTTTCAGCCGAAAGGTGTGGTGGCGTGGCTCCCGCGCCGACGACTCGCGGACAACCCTAAGTCCAACATCGCGGTTGCCGCGGGGCGGTTCACTCGTGAACACGCATGCCGCATCACCGGGGCGATCTCCCATCACCCGCTCGGGGCGTTCGCCACTTCGTGGCGCTCGCTCGGGCCTTTCGCCGTTGGTGCTCACCTGGGCGCGCAGCGGCGCGCACAGGGCACGGAAACGGGGCCGATCCGTCGCATTGCGAGGGGGTGCGTCGCCAACGACTCGACGCTCGTTCGTTCACCTCGGCCGACAGGAAAGGCACGGGGAGTATCGGCTCGCGGCGCTCCGATGTCCAGCCGGGATTTCAGGACCCCTCAAGACCGGGGCCGCGGAGTCCAGGGCGTGTCCGAGACTCCGGCGGACTGATTGGCGGCGCGCGCCATCACGAACAGCAGGTCGGCGAGCCGGTTCAGGTAGCGGACGACGATCGGCTCGGCGCTCGAAACACCGCTCAGCGCCACCACGCGCCGCTCGGCCCGCCGGCACACCGTTCGCGCATGATGAAGTTGCGCCGCCAGCGCCGATCCGCCCGGCAGCACGAACTGAGTGAGCGGCGGCAGCGTGCCGTCGAGGCGGTCGATCTCGCGCTCCAGCGCCTCGATATCCCGCTCCTCGAGCGGCGCCAGCCGCGCGAGCATTTCGGGCCCGGACGCCGCGAGCCGCGCGCCGAGCGTGAACAGGCACTCCTGCGCGGCCGTCACCACGGCTTCGAAAGCGCGCCCGGTGTCGGCCACTCGAACCAGACCCAGCAGCGCGTTCAATTCGTCGACACTGCCATAGGCTTCGACGCGGGGCTCCGCCTTCGAAACACGCCCGGCGCCCAGCAAGCCGGTGGTGCCATCGTCTCCGGTACGGGTGTAAATCTTCATGCGAAGTAGTCTAGCCCACCGCGCCCGCCTTGCCACGGGGCAGCGCATGACGCAGTATGTTCGCCCCTCGCGCATGGGCGGCGGTGGTCGCCGCGGGCGCGAGCTCCCCGAGTCCTCCGGAGCGCATGGCTCTTCGCGACGAACTTTCGGTCATCCTGCGCGGCGATGCGTGTGGCGATCTGTCACCCGCCTCACGCGAGCGTCTCGAGTCGCTCGCAGCAAATGCAGCCGAGACGGGTGCGCTCGTTTCCGCCCGTGACGAATGCGCTTCGCGGCTGCGACAGGGAAGCGCGACGCACGCGGTCGACTACCTGCTCGCCGCGGTCTGCGCGCATCACGGCGAGATCGAGCGCGCGAACCAGACGCTGCTGGCACTCGGCGAGAAACTCGCTCAGGCCAAGAGCTGGGAGCCGCTCGCCGCGATCTCCGATCGGTCGCTGGGTCTCGAGGAAACCGGCGCCGGCGCGCGATTGCTGGTGCGCGCACACGAAGCGATCGGGAAAGAGCCGGATCGCGTGCAGGCGCTGCGCCGCGCCTGGGCAATCCTGCCCGATGATCTGGATCTCGGGCTTCAGCTCGCGGTCCGCCTGCTCGACGTGGGCGAAGCGGCCGAGCGCCGCGTGCTGCTCGCCGAGCTGACGCCGCGGTTCGCACTCGAGAAGCGCTACGGCGGGCTCGAAGAGGCCGCGCTCGAGTTCGCGGAGCACGACGATGTCGAAGGGCTCGCGCGACTCGTCCAGGTATTGCCGACGCTCGCGCTTCAAGGGGCGTTCAAGGAATCGCGCCAGCTGGCGGACATCGCCCTGCCGCGTCTGGTCGCGGCCGGTCGCGCGACCGAGCTGGTCGATCCGCTGCGCAAAGCGCTGGCGGCCGCGGCCGAAGCCGGCGGCGAGAAAGCGGCGAAGAACTTTCGCGAGCCGCTCGTGACCGCGCTGCGCGAGGGACCGGGGCGCAGCCTTCCGGATGCCGCGGGCGTGATCGCCGACAGCGGGCTCGAGGACTCCGAGATTTCGGCGCTGGCGGCGCTCGAGCGCTACGACCTGCTCGCCGCACTTCCGGCCGGCCGCTCGGTGTTCCACGGTTCGTTCGGCGCCGGGCGAGTGGTGTCGAACGACGCCGACGTCGTGGTGCTCGACTTTCCCAAGTCGCGCGGGCACCGCATGCCTTACGCCGCCGCACGCCGCACCCTGACGCCGCTCGACGAAGGAGATCTGCGCCTGTTGCTGTTGCAGAGTCCCGATCAGCTCAAGCGGATGTTCGACGAAGAGCACGCGGAAGTGATGGTGCGTTCGCTCAAGGCGCTGGGCGGCAAAGCCGACGCGCAAGGCCTCAAGGTGTTCCTGGTCGGATATCAGCTGCTGCCGGCCACCGAGTGGACCTCGTTCTTCCGCAAGGCCAAGAGCGCGGCCGAGAAGGACGTGCGCATCGACCATTCGCGCGCCTTCGAGCAGGTGTGGGCACTGGCCGACGAAGATGCCGAGATCGGCGCGATGGTCGAAGTGCCGCTGCCGCCGCTCGAGCCCCGCAAGCCGGTGCGCTCGAACCTCATCACCTTGAAGAAGTTCCTCACGCAGCACCCGGGCGCCGAACTCGCGCTCACCAAGCGTTTCGGTCGCTATGTGATGCGTGCGATGCAGGACCCCGAGGGCGAACGCGCGGATCGCGCGCGAGCCGGGCTCTACTTCGCGCGCTGGAACTCGACCCGCTCACCGGAGTGGATCGAAGTGCTCAAGACGTTGTGGGAGCAGGGCCTCTCGATCACCGACCTGTCGGGCGAGGACGAACAGATCGCGCTGCTCGAAGCTTCGCACGCCGCCGGCGTCGAGGCCGATGCGTTGCTGTCCGCGCTCGACTCGCGCTATGCCGCGGTGCGCGAGCGCGCACAGGGATATCGCGAGCACCTCGACGAGGCCGGCCGCGAGGCGTTGCGTCGCACGCTGCTCGACCACGCCGCGCGGTATCCGGCCGCGGCACTTCGCATGGTCGAAATCGAACTCGCGAAGAAGCTGCCGCCCGAAGACGGCTGGCGCATCCTGTGGTCGGCACTCGCGCTGGTCGAGGAGCGTCCGAAACCTTCGACGGCGGAGAAGGTGCTGGGCTGGATCGAGATCGGCGGCCTGTTCGACCGCATGCTCGCCGGCCAGCCGTGCGGTGACGAGCAGCGCATGCGACTCACGGTGCTGCTGCGCCAGTGGCGCTCCAGCGACCGGTACCTGTTCCCGGCGCTCGAGATCGCGGCCCGGCTCGGCCTGCACGATGCGGTCGCCGCGGTGCGCGCCTCGCGCGAACAGAGCACGCAGCGCATGTTCGCGCAGGTCGGCCAGCAGACCGACACCGAGCTGTCGGTGATGACCCGCGCGACCTGGGAACGACAGAAGAAGGAGCTGGAGCGCATGGAGCGCGAGCTGCGCACCACGATTCCGGCCGCGATCCAGAAGGCCCGCGAACTGGGCGATTTGAAGGAGAACGCCGAGTACCACTCGGCCAAGCTCAAGCAACAGACCATCAGCCAGCAGGTCGCGAACCTGCAGTTGCGGCTTTCGCGGGCGCGGTTCGTCGACGATGCGCCGAGCAAGCCCGGCGTGGTCGGACTCGGCACCGAGGTGATGCTCGAAAGTGAAGGCGGCAGTGCCATGTACTGGATCCTCGGTGAAGGCGAGCAGCACCACGGCGATCACGTGATCTCGTTCCAGTCGGTGGTGGGACGCTCGTTGCTCGGCAAGAACCTCGGCGACGAGGTGGAACTCGAGATCGAAGGCGCGGTGCGGCGCTTCAAGGTGAAGTCGGTGGAGCGCAAGGTGCCGCCGCATGCCGCCGAAACCGGCGAGCCGGTTCTCTAGCTCGAACGCATCACCTTCGCACGCGATGTCAAGTGTGCGCCGCATTCGGCGAAGTTCAGCACGCACGTGTCTGTCAAGCGACGTGCGATCGCGCGCCGAAAGAAATGCGCCCTCCCGTCATTTCTCGCTTGCGTCCTGCGCGCATGTCGCTATTTTTCGAAAGCGACATTGACCGCTCGCCACGATGACGCTGTTTCGAAAACGCGTGCGAGTGCTCCAGCGTTGAGGACGTGCGCGGACCGTGATCCGCGAACCCGCAGCATCGAGCGGTGGGCGGCGTATACGAAGATGTTGGCCGCAACGTGACGGCGACCTTTGCGTTGTCCTTGACCGTTGGGTCGGAAAGGGAATTCCCGCCGCCCGCCGATTTGTTTCCCAGCACCGCTTCTGCGCTTCGAGGCACACGGGTTCGCATGTCCCTTCATTCACCACCGCAGGGGAGCGCCATTTCGATCGAGCCCGAGCTTCGCGGGGTCGTCGCGATCGGTGCGATCGAAAGCGAATCGCTGGTTGCCGCAGCACTCGGCCCCGAGTTCGTCGCCGAGCGCGATCGCATCATCGCCCGCTGGCAGAGCCTCCCCGCCGGGCAGTCGTTCGCGAACATCCCCGGGGTTTCCGAGGTCCGCGCGATGTTCCATCGCCTCGACGTCGACCCCACCAAGACGCGCCCGAGCAGCGAGGCTCTGCTGCGCCGCGTGCTCCAGGGCAAGGGCCTGCCCGAGGTGAGCCCGATCGTCGACGTCTGCAATCTGTGTTCGCTCGACCACCAGCTCCCGCTCGGTCTGTACGATGCGCAGCGGCTGCGCGGCGGAGTGCAGGCGCGGGTCGGTCGCGAGGGCGAGGGCTACGAGGGAATTCGCAAGGCGCGCGTGCAGCTTGCGGGTCGGCTGTTGCTCGCCGATGACGACGGGCCGTTCGGCGCACCCACTTCGGATTCACTGCGAACGTCCGTGAGTGGTGAAACTTCCCACGTCCTGGTGGTCGTGTTCTGTCCGCCGGACCGCGCCGATGCGGACTTGTCGACCACGCTCGAGAGCGTTGCGGAACGCCTGACGAGATTCTGCGCCGGCCGCGTTCGTTCGGTCCGAGTCCTGCAATAGCTAGGCGGCGCTCGCTCGCGTGAAGCGCCTCCGTCGGCTTGGTGGTGCGACGGTCGCGCGGTAGATTCCGGCGATTCTCAGCCGCTCCCGATTGAGAACGCTCCCGTGTCACCGGGTGGTCGCTCCGATTTTCCGTGGAGGTTCGAACATGCGAAAGATCTGGTTGGCTTCCGTCGTCGCGCTCGCGATCGCGCTCGCCGCTGGCACTGCCGGCGCGACCAGCGTGAGCGTCGGTGCATTCGGCGGACTCAGTTTTCCGGTGCTGAACGATCAGGCGGAACGCGGCACGCTGTACGGCGTGCGGGTTCCGGTCAACCTGCTGCCGCTGCTCACGGTCGAGCCGTACTACGCGCAGAGCGCACTCGGCGACCTCGAGGAAGAGTTCGGGGGGCTGGCGTTCACCCGAGACGGCGGCGATCTCACCTCGTTCGGCGCCAACGTGCTGCTGTCGTTCGGCGGGCCGATCCGGTTCTACCCGTTCGGCGGCATCGGTCAGTTCAAGATCGAGCGCGAAGGATCCGAATCGCTCGAGGAGATGGGGTACAGCTTTGGCCTCGGCCTCGGCATCGGGCTGCCCGCCGTTCCGGGCCTCTCGATCGACGTGCGTGGCGAGATGACCATGATCCCGACCGACGAGACCTCGCAGAAGTTCGCGAATGCGACTCTCGGCGCCACCTGGCGCTTCTTCAGCGTTCCGTAAGGAGAATCACCATGACGAACAAGATTCGCCGCGGGCTCCTTGCGGGCCTCGTGCTTGCCACGATCGCGGTCAACGGCTGCATCCTGACCTCGGCGCAGATCCTCGTGAACTTCGAGCTGGGCAACGTGGACATCAACAACGTCACCGCGGCGGTCGGCCGCGTGGTCGTGGATCTCAACTCGATCTCCGACTACAGCGACAACAAGGACAAGCTCAAGAACATCTCGGACTTCGCGGTGCTCGGGAAGTTCGTGAACAACGCCGGCCCCGCCGGCTCGGTCGAAGTGTGGGTCACTCCCGAGGTGACGAATTTCACGACCGTCAACGCGATTCAGTCGGGCGGCGGTGTACGGCTGTGGGGACCGGGCTCGATCGGCGCCGCGGGAACGCCGGGTGGCACCGTGACGCTGGGCTGGGACGAGTCGGCCGCGCTGTTCTCGCAGGCCGGCAAGAACATCGTGCTTGGCGAGGCGAAGGGCGACGGCGCGTTCACGCTCTACGCCGCCGGCACCGCCGGTGTGTACGACATCTCGGTGCAGAACGGTGTGCTGGTGCTGGTACTCGAAGCCGGCATCTGACGCATCGCTTCACCGCAGACTCGAACGGGCGCCACTCGGCGCCCGTTTCGTTTTCTCGCCAGGCAACTCGCACCGCTTCAGACCGGTCGCGAGCCGGTCAGCGCTGCCAGCCGTCCGTGATCGGGCGGCGCCAGTCCTTGCCGAACGCGCGCGGCGAGATCTTGACGCCGGGCGGCATCTGACGTCGCTTCCATTCGGAGCTGCGAATCATCTGCGCCACCGCCGCGACCAGCGCCGTGTCGAAGCCGAGCTTCGCGATCGATTCGATCGATCGATCTTCCTCGACCAGCAGCCGCAGGATCGGATCGAGCACGTCGTAGGGCGGCAAAGCGTCCTGGTCGGTCTGGTTCGGCCGCAGCTCGGCGCTCGGCGCGCGCGTCAGCGTATGCAGCGGAATGTCGGGCGAGCCGCTGCGGCCATTCCGATACTGCGAAAGCTGGTAGACCATCGTTTTGTAGACGTCCTTGAGCACCGCGTAGCCGCCCGCGGTGTCGCCGTACAGCGTGTTGTAGCCGACCGCGATCTCGCTCTTGTTGCCGGTCACCAGCACCAGCCAGCCGAACTTGTTGGAGAGCGCCATCAGCAGGTTGCCGCGAATTCGCGCCTGCAGATTCTCTTCGGTGACGTCGGGCGCCCGACCTTCGAACACCGTTGCGAGTGAGGCGCGATAGCCGTCGAGCAGGCCGCCGATCGGAAGGACCTCGAGCCGCATGCCGAGGTTGCGCGCCAGCGTGGCCGCGTCGTCCTGCGATTCGCGCGACGTGACGCTCGACGGCATCGCGACGCCGATCACCTGGGTCGAGCCGATCGCGTCCGCGGCGATGCAGGCAACCAGCGCCGAGTCGGCACCTCCCGAGAGCCCCAGCACCACCTCGCGAAAGCCGTTCTTGAGCACGTAGTCGCGCGTGCCCAGCACCAGCGCATCGTAGATTTCGGCGACCGGCTCGCGCACCAGCACCGGTGCGCGCTTGGCGAGCGGAGGCCTGGCGGCAACCGATCGCGCGGCGGTCAGCTCGATGACCGGAAGGGGCGTGCTCTCATCGAGGGCGCGCTCTTTTCGCAAGCGCGGATCGTGGAGCCGGCTACCGAACACGCCGCTCAACTCGAGATCGATGACCAGGAAGTCCTCGTCGAAGCGCTCTCCTTCGACCAGCACGTCGCCGTTCTCGTCGATCACCAGACTGCCGCCGTCGAACACGATCTCGTCCTGCCCGCCAACCAGGTTGACGTACGCCACCACCGCGAGATTGTCGGCAGCACGCGTTGCGAGCATTCGGCGTCGCGCGTCGAACTTCCCGGCGTGGTAGGGAGAGGCGGAGAGATTCACGAGCAGTTCGGCACCGCCCCGGATCACCTGTTCTTCGACCGGCCCGCCCGGGTACCAGATGTCCTCACACACGCTCACGCCGATCCGCACCCCGTCACGCAGCAGCACCGAGCCTTCGCGACCCGGCATGAAGTAACGATTTTCGTCGAACACGCCGTAGTTCGGCAGGTAGCGTTTCCGGAAGGTCGCGGCCCAGGCTCCGTCGTGAAGGACTGCCGCGGCGTTGAACAGGTCGGCGTCGCGATCGAGTGTGCCGACGATCACGGTCATGCCGCGCGTCAGCGGTGCGAGTTCGCGGGTCGCGTCGATGGTGCGGGCGATGAAGGCCGGCTCGAGCAGCAGATCCTCGGGCGGATAGCCCGGAATCATCATCTCGGGTACCGCGAGCACGTCGACGCCCTGGGCACGCGCTTTCTCGATGCATTCGGCGACGCGCGCGGCATTGGCGTCGATCGCGCCGACCCTGGGATTGAGCTGCGCTAAGGCAAGCCGGAGTTGGGACATGGGGCGCGGATATTGCGGCGGGCGCTCAGGCCGTGCAACCCGGAGCCGCCGCCCGGAAACGAAACGCCCGGCCACTGGCCGGGCGGTCCCGTTGCGGATGGACGAGGACGTCCACCCCTTCAAGAGGGATTCCTGGGTGTCGTGCGCTTGGTGCTCGACCTTTGGTTTCCGACCCGCTTTCGCGTCGGGGGTCTCACGGACCCATGCCTTTACGCGACGCCTGCGGGCTCCTGGAGAGTGCGGCCAGGGGTCTCGCCCCAGAGCCAGGCTGGTAACTTGCAACTCCCGTTCCGAATGGGTAATCGCAGGCCACCAGCCACGCAAATGATTGTCGGCACTCACCTCGGGTGGCTTCAAGCCTTTTTTTGGCGGCGCGGCGGGTGGCAGGGTGCACCCAGATTGGGCGAAATGCGACACCCGAGCGGCAGATTCGCCACCACCCCGCCTCCGACCCGAGTTTTGCCGGCGGTCTCAGCCCTGCCGCACCCAGCGCATGATTTCGGGCAGCGTCGGGGTCTTGCCGTAGAGCAGCATCCCGACCCGGAAGAGGCGCGAGGACATGCGGAGCGCCAGCCACGCGGAGCTGGCGAGCAGCGTGAGCGAGATCGCAATCTGCCACCACGGCACCGAGGCGCCGGGAGCGGTGAGCCGCATCATCATGGTGGTGGCCGCGGTGGGTGGAAGCATCGAGAGCGTCATCGCGAGCGGCCCGTCGGGACGTGAAAGGATCGCCCACAGCACGATCATGGGGGCGAAGTTCGCGAACGAGATCCAGACCGAGAACTGCTGCGCCTCACGCATATTGTTCGTGATCGCGCCGATCCCGATCATGAGGCTGCCGAAGAACAGATAGCCGGCGATGAAGTAGGCGATCGCCACCCCGAGCAGCCACGGCGGCAACGAGAATTTCGCGGCCGCGAGCATCGGTGCGGCGAACGCGAGCCCGGCGCTCGCCCAGATCGTCACCACCATCAGGCCGACTGAGCCGAGCCCGAGCAGCTTGCCGACGATCAGCTCGTCGGGGCTCACCGAGCACAACAACGATTCGAGGATGCGGGACTCCTTCTCCTCGCTGACGCCCTGAAGCAGGTACTGCCCGCCGATGATCACGCACATGCCGAGCAGCATCGCGAACGCCATCGGCATGAACACGTTCAGGAGCTCCCGGCGCTCGTCCTCGATCACGAAGCGGCCGTCACGATCGAGCGTGAGGTACTGCTCGCGCTCCATGGGGCGCGCGGCGCGAGCCGCCAGCGTCGAGTCGACCTGCCCGCGGATCAGACTGGCCGAGAGCCAGCGGCCCACCGACCGGCCGACCGAAGTCGTGAACGGCGAATTGCTGGTCGCGTAGCGGCGCAGGCCACCGTTCTCGAGATAGTCGGACGGCACCACCATCAACTGGGAAATGTCCTTGGACCGCAGCGCGGCCTCGCCCTCGGCCTGCGTGGCGTAGAACCGCACTTCGGTGTCGGATGGCATGACCGGAGCGGGAGCGGAGCGGGTGCCGCTGCGGCTCGCCGGCAGATCCTCGGGCGACAGCGCCGACTTGATGCTGCGTTCCGAACCCGCGAGCCGGCCCGACGAATCCACCACGCCGAGGGCCTTGAACTCCCGGATCGCCTTGCGGCTCTCGGAGATCGCGACCCCCGAGCTTCCCATCATGATCAGCGCGTAGAACGCGGGAGTCGCGATCAGCATGAACAGGAAGGCCCGTCGCTTGATCGTGGTCAGGAACTCGCGTCGTGCGACGGTCTTCACACGCTTCCAATCGAGCTTCATCGCGCACCTCCCACCGTGACGTGTTCATCGACGGTCGGAGGTCCGCTCACGCCGCGGTCCATGCCGAGTCCTTCGCGCACCACCTTCACGAAAATGTCCTCGAGCGGCAGGGTCGCGAGCGCGAACGACTCGATCGATACGCCCTGATCGATCAACGCCCGCAGCACCGCTTCAGGCTTCGTGGCGGGCTCGAGCGTCAGCTTGTAGTCGCCGTTCGCCGACTCGATCGTTCGCACGCCGGGGACGGTCTCGAGTCGCGACTCGGTCCGCACCGTCACCGCGTGATCCGCGTGCTGCCGGCGCAGGTCCGCGACGCGCCCGTAGAGCACCATGTGACCGCGGTTGAGCATCAGTGCCCGGTCGCACACCTGCTCGACCTTGTTCATCTGGTGGGTCGAGAGCAGCACCGTCGCGCCGGATCCGCGCAGCTCGCGCAGGATTTCCTCGAACAACTGCACGTTGACGGGATCGAGTCCGCTGAACGGTTCGTCGAGGATCAGCAGCCTGGGATTTCCGATCAGGGCGCAGCACAGCTGTACTTTCTGCTGCATGCCTTTCGAGAGTGCCTGGACCTGCTTCTCCGCCCAGTCGCGCAGCTCGACGCGTTCGAGCAGCTTGAGCGCGGCCGCGCGCGCGGCCGCGGCATCGAGTCCCTTGAGCGCTCCGAAATACGCCAGCGTTTCGACCACCTTCGAGCGGCGGTAGAGGCCGCGCTCTTCGGGCAGATAGGCGATGCTGCCCTGCGGCAGATCGGGGACCGGGACGCCCGAGAGCGTGATGGTGCCCTGGTCGGGGCGCAGGATGTCGGTGATCATGCGGATCAGGGTGGTCTTGCCGGCGCCATTCGGCCCCAGCAGGGCGAAGACCTCGCCGATCTGGACGTCGAACGTGACACTGTTCACGACCGCACGGCCGTCGTAGCGCTTGGTGACCTCACGAACTGAGAGCATGCGTGCCTCCGAGGGGAGTGCTCAGTAGCCGAGCCCGGCAGACTAGGCGGCACCGCCCGGCCACTCAAGCGCCGGCGGGCGTGTGCGGGTAATCGCAGGCCAGATCCAGGCTCGCCGTGCAGTCCCGAGCCGGCACTGCCGCTCGGCCGATCCGCTAACTCACGACGTTTCAAGCCCGGTTCCGCCGGCGCCCGGTGGCCCCGCACTTGCACCTTGAGCCGCCCGCCAGCAGCCGCTGCCCACCGGGGGAGCGGTCGATGCCACCCACGACGACCCTGGATGGCCCCATGAAACACGTGTACTTCGCCTTCACCCGAGCTTTCGAACCCCTGGCCGCCCTCGGGGCTGCCGTGGTCTTCGCGTGCACCGTCACCGGCTGCGACTCGAGCTCGCCGACGCCACCGATCGTGATCGTTCCGCTCTCGAGCGTCGTCGTGGCGCCCGAGTCCGACACGCTCAGGGTCGGCACCGACCGCTCGTTCGTCGCGCTCGCCTACGACACGCTTGGCGTACTGGTCAACGACGTGAACTTCAGCTGGGAGAGCGAGAACCCGAGCGTCTTCACCGTGAACGCGACTGGCCGCGTCCACGCCGAAGCCGAAGGGGTGGCTCGTCTGTTCGTCGAATCGAATTCGCAGCGCGATACCGCGGTGGTGTTCGTCTACCCGGATACCGGTTGGGTGCTGCAGCCGAATCCCTCCAGTGGCTCGAACCTGAACGGCGTCTACTTCCGCCAGGACGGTCAGCTCGGCTGGGCGGTCGGCGACGGCGGCCGCATCATGCGCACCACCAACGCGGGCGCCGACTGGGTGAATGCCTCGGCGACCGGCACTTCGTTCAGCCTGCAGGGCGTGTGGTTCACCTCCGATCTCGAGGGCTGGGCCGTCGGTAGCGGCAGCACGGTGCTCAAGAGCGTCGACGGTGGCGACAACTGGACCCGCGTGATGAGCGCGAATCCCGGCGAGAATCTGCTCGACGTCGTGTTCGTGAGCGCGACGCGCGGATTCGCGGTCGGCGCCAACGGCACCCTGATTCGCACCACCGACCGCGGCGTGACGTGGGACGAGACGAATCTGCCGACCGCTTTCGCACTCAACGCGGTGTCGTTCGGCTCCGACTCGACCGGCTGGGCGGTCGGCAACGGCGGCTTGATCGCCTTCACGACCGATCGCGGCGACAGCTGGGACGTCCTCTCGCCGTTCGTGACCTCTTCTGCGCTCAACGGAGTGTCGACGCTGGGCCCGTTCATGGCCTACGCGGCCGGCTTCGGCGGCGTGACCACGCGCACCACGGTCACGGGGCCCGACAGCTGGGAGCTCGGACCCAATGTCGGCGCATCGAACCTGATCGAGGGCCTCCACTTCCCGACTTCGCTGATCGGCTACGCGGTCGGCTTCAACTCGGGCGGCATCGTGTTGCGCACCGAAGACGGCGGGCAGAACTGGTTCCCGCAGGTCTCACGCACCACCTCGCAGCTCAACGACGTGTGGTTCGTCGATGCGCTGCGCGGCTGGGCGGTGGGCGAAGGCGGCGTGATCATCCACACCGCATCGGGCGGCCGCGCGTTCTAAGCGGCAGGTCGCGGGACGGGGGCGAACGCCGGGCTCGTTCCGCTACACTGAACGCCATGTCCGAAGACCATCTCATCATCATCGATGGCTACAACCTCATCTTGCGTTCGCCCGAGCTGCGACCGATCGAGGGCCGCACGCTCGAGCAATCGCGCCACAAGCTGCTGAACCTGCTGTCCTGGACGTTCGGGGTCGGCGAGGCGCGCTTCATCGTGGTGTTCGACGGCGCCGGCAAGGGCTCGACCGAGAGCGTGAGCGGGCGGCTCTCGGTGCGCTACTCCAAGTCCGGCGAGAAGGCCGACGATCTGATCCGGACGATCGTCGAGGACCAGGTCGAGCGCCGCGAGCGCGTGACCGTTGTGACCGCGGATCTCGAGATCGCACGCCACGCACGCGCGATGGGCGCCAACGTCTCGCTCGCGGATCTGTTCATGGCGAGCGTGCTGGAACCCAAGCGTGCGGCCGCAAACGAGAAGCCCGAGACGCTGTCGAAGAAGGAACTCGAGGAGTGGCGCACGTTGTTTGAACGCGCGAAGCAGTCGCCCGCCGAAGACGAAGACCGCGGCGCCGGACCGCACTAGCCCGGTTGCGCCGCCGCCCGCTTCGAATCCTCCGGCGTGAGGCCGGCGCTCGTTACTCGACGAAGTCGCCCGGATCGTTCGGGCGCACCAGGTACGGCAGGATCCACGCCTGCGAATCATACGCAGCGGCCGGGTCGAACAGCGTCGCATGCGAGAGCGCATTGATGCCGGCGTGACGTAGACCCGCGAAGCTCGCGGTGCGCCAGGTGCCCGAGTACGTGAGGTCGCCGTTGTTGTGGAAGCGAGCGCGGCCGGCCCGCGAGTAGAGCAGCACGATGTCGTCGGCTCGCGTGGTGGTCACGGTCAGCGTCACATCGGCCCCGGTGTCGAGCTGGATGATCTGGCGCAGACGGAACAGCTCGAGCGGATTCGTGATCGTGGTGTCGAGCGCACCCTGCTGAACGCGCAGGCTCACGATGTCGGTGGTCGCGTCCTTCGAAGTCACCTGAACGCCACTGGTGCCGACGATGCGCCACACCGAGCGCACGTGATTCGGAAGGCGCATGCGATGGAGCACGAGCTTGCGCACCCAGCGATCCTCGAGCGGCTTGTGCACCAAGTTGCGCACCACGCTGTCGGGCCCGACGCTGTCGGCGTAGAGCACGTTGAAGTTGCCGCGCAGCAGCTTGTGAACCGTGACGATCGCGCGGTTCGGATTGCCGGCCGAGTCGAAGTCCGAGAACTCGAACTCGAAGCGCCGATCGATGTCGCGGATCACTCGCCAGAAGCGCACCGGGTGAGAGCCCGCGGTGACGTCGAGGTCGGCGGCCAGCGACAACGCGAACGATGCCTCGACCTGCTCCTCGGACGTTGCGATGCCGTCGTCTTCGGCGTAGTCCGGCTGCGTCGTGACCTGCTGGGTGAGTTCGACCTGATCCTGCGAGGTTCCGCTGTTCGAAGTCGGATCGGTCGGATCGCTGTTCTTGCTGCAGCCGGCGAGCATCAGGAGCAGCAATGGCGCCGCGAGGAGAATGCGGTGTGATTTCATGAGGCGTGCCTCCAATCGGAGCCCGCGAGCGGGCCATGCGAGAGTGCGGGGTCAGGGACACTCACAGCATGAGCAGCACCCGTGCCGCGCATCGCGATGCCGTAACTCGTTGTACCGCAACGAGCGGCGGGCGGCGATGTGGGGCGCGGGTGTACCCGATCGTTCAACGGGTTGTAGCCGCAGTCCGGCGCGGTTCAACGCTGAATGCCAGGGAGCGGAAAAGCAGAAGCGGGGCGGAGAGCCGCTCCGCCCCGCTTCGGGACTTCGATCGAGTACGAACTACAACTTGATCCTGGCGCTCTGGGTGACGGTGAACACGACCTGAGCACCCTCTTTCACCTCGACCTGGTAGCCCTTCGAGGCCGCGACCGCTCCGGTCGCCGCCGCGCCGCCGATCAGTCCGCCGATCAGAGCGCCCTTGCCGCTGCCGCCGACCGCCTTGCCGATCAGCGCACCCGCCGCCGCGCCGCCGGCCACCGCGCCCACGTTGCGTCCGCGCGTCGAGCCCGCGATCAGGCTGTCGGCGTGACCGCTCACATCGTAGCTGCGGCCATTCACCTCGAGCGAGGTCATCGCCAGCACCAGCACCGCGCGATCACCCTTCTGCGCCGGCTTGGCACCGACCACCACGCCGTGCACCACCGTACCGGCCGGCAGTGCCGCGTTGTCACCGAGCGTCACCGGGTCGCTCAACGTGCCGCTCCATGCATCTCCGGCCACCGCAGTCTCGGACGTGAGCTTGGCCGTGAACGCGACCTTGAGCGGAGTGCCGGTCGCGATCGAGACGCCGGGCTCCGACCGGGGAGCCGGCTCGGTCGGCCTGGGCTTGGGCTTGGACACCGGCCGGGTGCTGCTCGGCGTCGAGCTCACGGGCGTCTGCGATTCCGGCGTCTGCTCGAAATCGGTCTGCGGCGTGATGTCGCCCGGCGGCGGTGATTCGATCGGGTTCGAGGCCAGCAAGCTGTCGGCGCTCGAAGTGTCCGCGGCCTGCTGGGCCTGCTGACCACAACCGACGGCGAGCGAGGCAGACAGCGCGATCAATGCTGCGAGAGAAGAAAGTCGACGCATGGGAAAGGGCTCCTTTCACCGGAACGTGCCGGTGGCGCGACCGGCCATCCTGGCCGGGTTCGTGAAGATTCGGGTGCCGCGCCGTGCGACGTGCACGGCCAACGGCTGCAAGTCCATTGCTGTGATCGTCACGCTCGCGTGCGCGGAACGATCCGACGCAACTACGCCGGGAGAGCCGCCGGCTTCCCTGCCATGGCGCGGGGGAGCCGCGCGATGGCGGAACAATGCCAGCGGGGCGCGAGTCGGGCAAGTGGCGACACGCGCTCGAGCCGCGTAGGCTCGCGCGTCATGCACCTGTCAACGGAGGCTCCTTGAAGCTCGAAGTGCGACGCGGCGATCTGGTCGCTCAACGCGCCGGCGCATGGGTGGTCGGCGTGCTGGAAGCGGGCGGACCGCTCGGCGGCGCCGCACGAGCCGTCGATCGCGCGACGCGCGGGGCGCTCGCGGCACTGCTCGACAGTGGCGACTTCACCGGTCGCTGGCTCGAGCTCGCGCTTCTGCATCCGGGGCATCCGCGAACTCGTCGGGTGATCGTGGTGGGTCTCGGATCGCGCGCCGCACTCACCCCGCATCGCGTGAGGCTCGCGATGGCGGCCGCCACACGCCGCGCCCGCGAACTGGGCGCCGGGACGGTCGCCACCGTTGCGCACGGCGCCTCGGCCGGCGGGCTCGATCCGATCGTCGCGCTGACCGCGACCGTCGAGGGCGCGCGCCTCGGGCATGAACGCTTGACCGCGTTCAAGACCGAGCCGGGACCGAAGCCGCTGGTGCGGATCACGATCTTCGAACGCTGGAAACCGATCTCGGCCCGGCAGCGCCGTGCGGTGGCGCGTGGCGACGCGATCGCTTCGGGCACCTGTCTGGCGCGCGATCTGGCGAACACCCCCGGAGACGCCCTGCCGCCCGATGCGCTCGCGCGCCGCGCCCGCGTCGCGCGCGACCTGGCGGGCGCGAGCGTGCAGGTGCTCGGGGTGCCGCAGATGACACGGCTCGGCATGGGC
>JABFRW010000124.1 GCA_013140805.1 Candidatus Eisenbacteria bacterium | reverse complement strand
AACCACGCCGTCGCGACCGCCGAGTCGGCGCGTCGTCGTCCAACTCGGCCGGGCTCGGGGCCGGCCCGACCGCGTCGAGAATTTCTTCCTCCTCCAGATCGAGCGCCTCGCGCGCCGGCGTGGTTTCGACGGTCAGGCGCTCGCGCCCCGGTCGGTCGCGGTGGCGATCCCGGCCGCGTGACGGCTCGCGTTCGGTCTCGGCGGGTTCGGCGTCGTCCGTCGCCCCGTGCCCTTGCACGCGATCGAGCGCGTCACGCGCGGCCGCCTGTTCGGCTTCCTTCTTGTTGGGCCCACGCCCCTCGCCGAGCACCCTCCGCCCGACCATCACTTCGACCATGAACACCTTCGAGTGGTCCGGACCCATGGAGCTGCGGATCCGATAGACCGGGTGGGTGCGGAACGTGCTCTGCACGTATTCCTGCAGGTGACTCTTGTAGTTCGTGTGCCGCTTGTCCGCCGCGATGATGCGCGCGTCGTCCAGCAGGTGGCGGTCGATGAACGTCCGCGCCGCCTCGAAGCCCTGATCCAGATAGACCGCTCCGAGCACCGACTCGAATGCATCCGCGAGGATCGAGAGGCGCTGACGCCCACCCGATTCGATCTCGGAATGACTCATGAACACGAACTTGCCGAGCCCCATCGCAAGCGCCCTGCGCGACAGGATCGCCTTGGAGACCAGGAGCGACTTGGTCTTGGTGAGCTGACCCTCGTGCTCGTTCGGATGCCGGCGATAGAGGAACTCGCTGGTCACGAGCCCCAGCACCGAGTCGCCCAGGAACTCGAGGCGCTCGTTCGACTCGCGCGGACCCTGGCCGGTCACGTGCAGGTAAGAGCGATGCGTGAGCGCGAGCTTGAGGAGGCCGGGATCGTTGAAGCGAATCCCGAAGTGCTTCGAGAACGCATCGATCGCCCGCGCTTCCTCGGCAGCCAGCAGCGTCTGACCGGGGCGTTGCCGCGGCGCACGCGCCGCCGGTCTGGGAAGCAGGCCCTTGAGCCATTCCCACAGCGAAAAACCGCGCGACGGAGGCGACGGCGGTGGACGTCGGGTGCGGCCACGGCCGCGCCCTCCGCGCCTCATGCGACGGGACTTCAGCCCGTCGCTCGAAACGCGAGCGTCACGTTGTGTCCCCCGAACCCGAACGAGTTCGAGAGTGCGGCCGTCACGCGTTTCGCGCGGGCCTGAATCGGTACGAAGTCGAGGTCGCATTGAGGATCCGGATGTTCCAGGTTGATGGTCGGTGGAACGATCCCCCTCGAGAGCGTGAGAGCGCAGACGACCGCCTCGAGAGCGCCAGCGGCGCCCAGCAGGTGTCCAGTCATGGACTTGGTCGAACTCACCATGGTGCTCCGCGCGGCGTCGCCGAGTGTGCGCTTGATCGCAGTCACTTCGGCCGGATCGCCGGCGGGCGTCGAGGTGCCGTGGGCGTTCACGTACTGCACATCGGACGGCAACAAATGCGCGTCGGCGAGGGCGCGCGCCATCGCGCGCGCCGCTCCATCGCCATCCACGCACGGCGCAGTCATGTGGTACGCGTCACCACTGGCACCATAGCCAGCGAGTTCGCACAGCGGTCGGGCGCCGCGCGCGCGGGCATGTTCCTCGGTTTCGAGGACCAGCACGGCGGCGCCTTCTCCGATCACGAAGCCGTCACGTTCCTTGTCGAACGGGCGGCTGGCTCGGATGGGATCGTCGTTTCGGGTGGAAAGTGCTCGGGCATTGGAGAAGCCGGCCACCGCCATCGGCGTGATGGTGGCTTCGCTTCCGCCCGCCAGCATGACGTCGGCATCACCGGCCTGAATCAGTCGAAGCGCCTCGCCGATCGCGTGGGCGCCCGAGGCGCAGGCCGAGACGGTCGCGAAGTTCGGACCCTTGAGTCCGAACTGGATCGAGATCTGACCCGCGGCCATGTCGACGATCATCATGGGAATGAAGAACGGACTCACGCGTCCGGGACCCTTCTGGAGCAGGTTCGTGTGCTGCTCTTCGAAGGTCTCCATGCCACCGATGCCCGAGCCGATGAGCACACCCGCGCGTTCGCGATTCATGCGCTCGAGGTCGAGTCCGGCACTGCGGATGGCCTGGTGGGCGGCGACGACCGCGTACTGGGTGAAGCGATCCATGCGCTTCGCCTCCTTGCGGTCGAGCACTCCCTCGAAAGAGAAGTCCCTCACTTCACAGGCGAACTTGACGTCATGCTGGCTGACGTCGAAGCGCGTGATGGGTCCCGCGCCGGAGCGGCCTGCGACGAGCTGTTCCCAGAAGCGTTCGGTGTCGTTTCCGAGCGGCGAGATCACGCCGGTGCCGGTGACGAACACACGTCTCGATTCGTGACTCACGATTCTCACACTCTCCGTGTGGGCACCGGCAGGCTCGACCCGCGGTTGCGGGCGTCCTCCGGCGTCGACGGCGGCTCGGGCTCGCGGCTCAGGACGCCGTGGCGTGCTGCTTGAGGTAGTTCATCGCATCGCCGACGGTGCGCAGCTTGTCCGCGTCCTCGTCCGGGATGTCGAGACCGAACTCTTCCTCGAGCGCCATGACCAGTTCGACGATGTCGAGCGAGTCGGCGCCGAGATCCTCGATGAACTTGGCGTCGGGATTCACCTGCTTGAGATCGACTTCCAACTCCTTCGCGATGATCTCCTTGACGCGATCTTCACTGAATGCTCCCACTGAGAACCTCCCGGTTGTGCCGCGGCCTGGTGCCGGGGCGAAATCCGCGGCGCGCGAACGCGCGCCGCGTCACCGGTGCCGAGCACCGGTAAAGACTGGAAACGATCACATCACCATGCCGCCGTCCACCGTCCACACCTGGCCGGTGACGTAGGACGCGCGCGGTGATGCGAGGAACGCAATGATTTCCGCAACTTCGGCCGCGCGTCCGAGCCGGCCGAGCGGAATGCGGCTCATCAGATCGGCGCGCGCGGCTTCGGGCAGCGCCGCGGTCATGTCGGTCTCGATGAACCCCGGACAGACCGCATTGACCGTGATCGCGCGCGACGCCAGCTCGCGCGCCAGCGACTTGGTGAAACCGAGCAGTCCCGCCTTGGAGGCCGAGTAGTTCGCCTGCCCGGCGTTGCCCATCAGGCCCACCACCGACGACACGTTCACGATCCGTCCGTAGCGCGCCTTCATCATGGAGCGCGCCACCGCGCGCGCGCAGCGAAATGCGCCGCCCAGGTTGGTGTCGATCACCTCGGACCACTGGGCATCGCTCATGCGCATGAACACCCCGTCACGCGTGAGACCGGCGTTGTTGACCAGCACGTCCACGCGCTCGAGCTTCGCGAGGGCCGCGTCGAACGCACTCGAAACCGAATCACTGTTCGCGATGTCGCAAGCGAACGATTCGGCGCGAGCGCCGCCGGCGCGCAGCCGCTCGAGTGCCGCACTCGCGCGCTCCTGATTACGATTGAAGATCGCGACCGCGGCACCGCGCGCGGCAAGCGCCTCGGCGACCGCGAGCCCGATGCCGGATGCTCCGCCGGTGACGAACGCCACCTGGCCCGCAAGTTCCGCGGCCGTGCCGGCGAGCGTCGAACCCTGTGCGTGTTCCATCGGCATCCTTTCCGAGCCCCTACGCCGTTCCGCCGGCCGACGAGGTCGCGCCCGCGACCCCGAGGCTGGCGAGCGTGGCGGCGAGACTCTCGGGGTCGTCGACGTTGGCGCTGCGTGCCGAGGCATCCAGCGACCGCAGCAGTCCGCGCAGCACCACCCCGGTGCCCAGTTCCACACAGGTCGCCTGCTGCGCGACCAGGAATCGCATGGTGTCTTCCCAGCGCACCGCGCCGAGCAACTGTTCCTTGAGTGCGAAACGAATCGCATCGGCCTGCCGCTGCGGCGTCGCCGAGACGTTCGAAACGATCGGACAGCGTGCGTCGTGGATCGTGACGGCGTCGAGCGCCTCGGCGAGTCCCTGCGCGGCCGAAGCCATGAGTGGCGAGTGGAACGCGCCCGAGACCTCGAGGCGGATGGCACGGCGCGCGCCCTGCGCCTTCGCCAGCTCGCACGCCCGGTCGACCGCGGCGACCTCACCCGAGATCACCACCTGCCCCGGGGCATTGAAGTTGGCGGCGCGCACCACGCCCGCGTCCGCCGCCTCCGCGCACACGCCTTCGACTGCAGCTCCCGACAGGCCGAGGATCGCAGCCATCGCTCCCGGATTCGTGAGCCCCGCTTCGTACATGAGTTCACCGCGCCGCCGTACCAGCGCCAGCGCATCGCCGAATGACAGCGCGCCGGCCGCCACACAGGCGGAGTACTCGCCGAGGCTGTGACCGGCCACGAAATCGGGGCGCACGCCTGCCGCATCGGGCAATCGCCACGCCGCGATCGAGTGGGTCAGCAGGGCGGGCTGGGTGTTCGAAGA
>JABFRW010000123.1 GCA_013140805.1 Candidatus Eisenbacteria bacterium | reverse complement strand
GGGCTAGACTGCGCCCATGCTCGAATCCGTCGCCCTGCCGATCGTACGCTGGGCCCTGTCCGAGGACGTGGGCACCGGCGACATCACCACGCTGAACACCATCAAGTCGGGGGTCGGCGCTCGCGCGTCGATCATGGTCAAGGAAGACGGAGTGGTCGCGGGCCTCGACGTGGCGCGGCTGGTGTTCCGCGAACTCGAGCCTGCGCTGCGCTTCGAGCCGCAGGTCAGGGACGGCACGTTCGTGAAGGCGGGAGTCGCGGCCGCACGACTGTTCGGGCCCGTGGGCAGCATCCTTACCGGCGAGCGCACGGCGCTCAACTTCCTTCAGCACCTTTCGGGCATCGCGACGCTCACGCGCAAGTTCGTCGAGCGCATCCACGGCACCGGTGCCGCGATTCTGGACACTCGCAAGACGACACCCGGACTTCGCTACCTCGAGAAGTACGCGGTCAAGATGGGCGGCGGCGAGAACCACCGTTTCGCGCTGTGGGACATGTACCTGGTCAAGGACAACCACATCCGGGCGGCCGGCGGCCTGACCGCAGCGATCGATCGGATCCAGCGCACCCGTCAAGACGTGGCGCTCGAGGTCGAGGTCGAGTCGATGGCGCAACTCGAAGAGGCGCTGCGCCCCGAGGTCGATCGCATCCTGGTCGACAATCGTACCGTCGAAGAGGTGCGCGCCGCGGTCGCCGCGGTCGACGCGTGGTGCCGCATTCATCCGCCCGACGAACGCATGAAGCGCAAAGGCGCGAAGCGCTGGCCCGAGCTCGAGGTCTCCGGCGGATTGAACCTCGACACGGTGCGCGGCTATGCCGAGACCGGCGTCGACTTCCTGTCGGTCGGCGCGCTCACGCACTCGGCGCCGGCGCTCAACCTGAGCCTCGAGATCGAGGATGTGGGTGTGAACGCGTGACGTCGGCCCGGCCGCGATCGGACGTCGTGCATGTCTGACTTCGACCGTGCCGCCTTCGACGCCGCCCTGCGCACGCGGCGGCTCGGACGCTCGCTGCTGGTGCGCGATCAGGCCGGCTCGACCAACGATCTCGCCTGGGAGGCGCTCGCGCAGGGGCTGCCCGACGGCGCCACCGTGGTGGCCGAAGCGCAGTCGCAGGGGCGCGGCCGCGAAGGTCGGCGCTGGCACATGGCGCCCGGCAAGGGACTCGCACTCTCGGTGTTGCTGCACCAGGGTTGCGATCGTCGTTCGTTCGGCGTGATCTCGCTGGTGGCCGGGCTCGCGCTCGCGCGTGCGCTCGAACCGCTCGGACTGCGCGCCGATCTCAAGTGGCCGAACGACCTGCTCGTGCGCGGACGCAAGCTGTCCGGAATCCTGGCCGAGAGTCGGCGACTTCCCGGCGCGCGCAATCCCGACAGCACCATCGAAGCCGCGGTGATCGGAGTCGGCGTGAACGTCGGCGAGCGCCCCGAGGACTTCCCGGAGGCGATCCGCGAGCGCAGCACCTCGCTGGCGATCGAGGGTTGCGACACCACCCGTGAGGCGGTGGCCGCCGGGTTTCTGAACGCGCTCGAACCGCTGTGGTACGAGCTGCAGGAAGGAAGCCGCGAGGCGGTGCTCGAGGCATGGCGCGCGCGAGCGGGATTCTGGGGCCAGCCCGTCGTGGTGCGCACCGCAGGTGGTGAGCTGTCCGGCATCGCGCGCGACCTCAACCCCGAGGGTGCACTCGTCCTGCGGCTCGAGAGCGGAATCGAGATTCCGGTGTTCGCGGGCGATCTCGAACTGCCGTCCCTCGAGGCTTCGTGAGCCGGCTCGTGGACGATTCGCACGACGAGCCGATCGAGAGTCCGCACCGCCTGCCCGGTGCTCCGACCGCCCGAGCCGAGATGACGTTTCTCGAGCACCTCGACGCGCTGCGCGGCGTGCTGCTGCACGTCGTGATCGCAACCGCGCTCGGCGCGATCGGAGGGTGGCTGCTGTCGCCGCGGGTGCTCGAGGATCTGATCGCACGCACGGTCGGAACCGCCTACGTGCTGTCGCCGCTCGAGGCATTCAACGAGCGCTTCAAGCTCGCTCTGTTGATCGGAGCGCTGCTCACCGGCCCCTTCATCTTCTACCGCATCTGGGCGTTCGTGGTGCCGGGGCTGCTCAAGCGCGAGCGCGGCATGATCCTGCCGCTGGCGCTCGTCAGCATGCTGCTGTTCGCGGGTGGCCTGGCGGCCGCCTACTACTATGTCGTGCCGATGATCGTGCGGGTGCTGGCGGGCTTCACGGTACCCGGCATGCTGATGCAGATTCGAGTCAGCGACCTGCTCGGCTTCTTCTACAACGTGGCGATCGCGTGCGGCGTGATCGCCCAGCTGCCGGTGGTCACCATGACGCTCACCGCCCTCGGCCTCGTCACTCCGGGCATGTTGCTCAAGCAGTGGCGCTACGCGCTGATCGGCGCCTTCATCCTGACCGCCGTCATCACGCCCGGGGATGTCGTGACGGCGCAGTTGATTCTGGGTGGCCCGATGGCGGCCCTGTACTTCGTGAGTGTCGGACTCTCGTGGTTCGTGGCGCGTCGCCGCAGGCCCGAGCCCGATCCCGAGGAGGTCTGAGATGCCGAAGCGTTCGACGAAACGACCCCAGCCCCCGCGCGCGACCGCGCATCAGACCGCGCGGCTCGCGCCACCGGTGCGGCGCCATCAGAAGCCGCTCATCGCGGTCGACGTGGGGAACAGCGAAACGGTGATCGGACTGCTCGAGTCGCGCGAAGTGCGAGGATTCTGGCGACTCACGAGCGGGCGCATGACCGCGGACGAAATCGTGCTTCAGCTCGACGCGGTGCTGCGTGCCGCCGGTGTCCGCTCCGGCGGAGCGCCGATGGGGGGCGTGCTGTGCTCGGTCGCGCCGTCGCTCACGCTGGCGTGGATCGAGGCGCTGCGCCGCCGCATCGGCACCGCGCCGGTCGAGGTCAACGCGGACACCGCACGTTCGCTGCCGATCCGCTACCACGACCGCACTGCGGTCGGCGCGGATCGCATCGCGAATGCGGTGGCGGCCAGCGGGTACTACGGCACTCCGGCGATCGTGGTGGATCTGGGTACCGCGCCGACGTTCGACTGTGTTTCACAACAGGGTGCCTATCTGGGCGGCGCCATTGCGCCGGGCGTGGTGACGAGCGCGGAGGAACTGTTCCGGCGTGCGGCGCGCCTTCCGCGCGTGGAGCTTCGTCGACCCGCGCGGGCACTCGGACGCACCACCGAGGAGAGCCTCCAGTCCGGCGTGTTGTTCGGCCAGGCCGGCCAGGTGGACGCGCTCGTTCGGCGGCTCGCGCTTGAAATGAAGGGAACGCCACACGTCATTGCCACCGGCGGGCTTGCGAAGATCATCGCCCCCGAGTGCGAAACCGTGAACAGCGTCGACGAGGCGCTGACCCTGAAGGGCATGTCACTGCTCTGGGAGGAGAACACCTGATGTCTGCCGTACCGAGCGAACGCCTGTCACTCCTCCTACTCCTGGCCATCGGCGCAGCGATGGTCGGCTCGCTCACCGCCGCGACCGCTGCCGCTCCCGCACGCGAAACGCCGCCGACCAAGCCGGCGCATGCGGTGGTGCCCGAGCGGCTGACCGGGATTCCGGTGTCGCAGCTGCTGGTTTCGATGCCGGCCGGCGCGCGGGTTCCGGAGGCGCAGCTGCGCCGCGACGTGTGGTTGCTCGCCCATCCTGACTGGGAAGGACGCGGCATCGGAACCGCCGGCATCGATTCGGCTGCGAACTACCTGGCGTTGCGCATGCGCGCGATCGGGCTCGCGCCGGGCGGCGATGACGGGACCTACTTCCAGTCGCTCGAGGTCACGACCGGCGTCGAAGTCGGCGAGCCGTGCGCGATCGAGATCGCGGGGAATCGGTTCGCGGCGGGCGAGGACTTCGAACCGATCGGCTTCTCGACCAACGGGCGTCTGAAGGCCCCGCTGGTGTTCGCGGGCTACGGCATCTCGGCGCCGGGCTATCAGTACGACGACTACGCGGGCCTCGACGTGCGCGACAAGCTGGTGCTGGTGCTCACGAATGAGCCGGGCGAGATGGACTCGACGAGTCGCTTCGACGGCAGCGTCAACACCGCGCACGCGGAGCTGCGCACCAAGGCGATTGTGGCGCGCGAGCACGGCGCGCTCGGTCTGCTGGTCGTGAACGGTCCGCGCCACCACGCGGGCGAACCCCTGCGCGCTCCGCGTCGGGACGGCGCCGGTTACATGACCAGCGGTCTGCTGGCCGCGAGCGTGAGCGAGCGACTCGCCGAGCGTATGCTGGCCGGCAGCGGCCACACGCTGCGCGAGCTTCAGGACTCGATCGAGCGCGACACGCGGCCCGCGAGCGTGGCGCTCGCGGACAGCGCGACCGTCATGGTCACGCTGCGCCGCACCCGCGCCACCACCCGCAACGTCGTCGGAGTGATCGCCGGCCGCGATTCGGCACGTACCCTGGTGGTCGGTGCCCACTACGATCATCTCGGGTTCGGAGGCGAGAGTTCGCTCGCCGCCGACAGCCACGCCCCGCACGTCGGCGCGGACGACAACGCCTCGGGCACCGCGGCGATGCTGGGCGTGGCCACTCAATTGGCCGCGCGCGCCGCCGCCCGCACGCCTCAGCATCATCTGGTGTTCTGCGCGTTCACCGGTGAGGAAATCGGCCTGCTCGGCTCCGGCCACTTCGTCGACCAGCCCACTCGACCGCTGCCCACGGTCGAGACGATGATCAACATGGACATGGTGGGACGACTGAGCCGCAACCGACTCGCCGTCAGCGGCACCGGGACCGCGGCCGAGTTCCCGGCGATGCTCGCCGCCGTCAACGCGAGCACCGGCGGCTTCGAGATCAAATCGAGCGAGGACGGCTACGGACCCAGCGATCACTCCTCGTTCTACAAGCGCAGGTTGCCGGTGCTGTTCCTGTTCACCGGTGCGCACGTCGACTACCACAAGCCCAGCGACACGCCGGACAAGCTCGAATACGCCGGCCTCGCGCGCATCACGCAGTTCTGCGCCGCGGTGGTGGAGTCGCTCGATGCCCGTCCGCGACCGACGTTTCACCAGGCGCGTTCCGACAGCACCATCGGGCGCATCGCAGGCGGTGCCGGGTATGGCGCCTATCTCGGGACGATTCCCGATTACATGCAGACCGAGGGCGGCGTGCTGCTGTCGGGTGTGCGCTCTGGCGGACCGGCGGAGCAGGCGGGTCTGCGTGGCGCCGACACGATCATTCAATTCGACGGCGTGCACGTTGACAACATCTACGACTACACCTATGCACTGCGTTCCCGAAAGCCGGGACAGCAGGTGCGCATCACCGTCAAACGAGAGGGCGGGAACATGGACTTCGTGGTGACGCTCGGGCGGCGGCCTTGACCGCGCGCCCCCGGCTTCGAGGACTCGAGAGGCGTGGAACCGTCTCACGCCTGCAGTGGGCTGCGCCGCTCTTGAGCCTGCTCTTCGTCGCCGCACTGGTGATGCAGGCGCGCTCGAATGCGGCGCCGGTACGCGCGCCGCTCCCGCCGACCGCGGTCGCGGTCGACAGTCTGATTCGCGGTGGGGAGTCGCACTTCGCGAACCTGTGGCAGCTCACATTCGGCGGCGAGAACGCCGAGGCCTACTGGTCGGGCGATGGCACGCGCCTGATCCTGCAGGCGACGCGCGCGGGGTATCCGTGCGATCAGGAGTTCGTGCTCGACCTGCGCACCGGTGACCTCGACCGCGTGAGCACCGGAACCGGACGCACCACGTGCGGCTACTTCTACGACCACGATCGACGCATCCTGTTCTCGTCGACCCATCTGGCTTCGGACTCGTGTCCGCCGACCCCGGATCACTCGCAGGGCTACGTGTGGCCGGTCAGCGAAGGCTACGACGTGTTCACCGCGAAGGCCGACGGCAGTGGCATTACGCGGCTCACGAATTCCCCCGGCTACGATGCCGAGTCCACGGTGTCGGTCGATGGCAAGCGCATCGTGTTCACCTCGGTGCGCGACGGCGATCTCGAGATCTACACCATGAATGTCGACGGCACCGACGTGAAGCGCCTCACGCACGAGCCCGGCTACGACGGCGGACCGTTCTTCTCGCGCGATGGCAAGTGGATCGTCTACCGCGCCCAGCATCCGGCGGATTCGGCGCTCGCCGACTACCGCGCGCTGCTGGCGCGTCACCTGGTTCGGCCATCGCAAATGGACCTGTGGGTGATGCGGGCGGACGGTTCCGGCAAGCGTCGCGTGACCCATGATCCCGGCGCCTCGTTCGCGCCCTACTTCACGCCCGACGGCAAGTCGATTCTCTACTCCTCGAATCGCGACAATCCGCGCGGACGCAACTTCGATCTGTTCCTGGTTCCGGTCGGCGGTGGAACTCCGCAACGCGTCACGACCGATGAGTCGTTCGACGGTTTTCCGATGTTCAGTCCCGACGGGCGATGGCTGGCGTTCTGCTCGAACCGTGGCGCAGCGGTGCGCGGCGAGACCAACCTGTTCATCGCCGAGTGGCGCAGATGACCCACCATGGGTAAGCGCCTGGTGTTCGACGACGACGCGAGGCGCGCGCTGCGCATCGGGGTCGAGCAGCTGGCGGGCGCCGTGTGCGTGACGCTGGGCCCGCGCGGCCGCAACGTGGTGATCGAGCGCGCGCACGGCATGCCGACCATCACGAACGACGGGCTCGGGATCGCACAGGAGATCGAGCTGCTCGATCCGTTCGAGAATCTGGGCGTGCGCCTGGTGCGCGAGGCGGCAGTCAAGACCGGCGAGGTGGCGGGCGACGGCACGACGACCGCCACGGTGCTGGCGCGCTCGCTGGTCGCGGAGGGCCTGCGCGAACTCGCGGCGGGTCACAATCCTCAGCGCCTGCGCCGCGGCATCGAGCGTGCGGTGGTGGCGGTGGTGGCCGACCTCAAGCGGCGTGCGCGGCCGGTTGCGGGGCCCGACGACCTGCGTCGCATCGCCACCGTGTCGGCGCGACATGACGAGGTGCTGGGCCGCATCGTCGCCGAAGCGTTCGAGCGTACCGGCACGAAGGGGATCGTTCACGTCGAGAACGGGCGTGGTACCACCACCACGCTGGAGGTCGCCGAAGGCCTGCAGATCGAAGCCGGATACCAGTCGCCCTACTTCGTCACCGACGCCGAGTCGATGGTGGCGCGGCTCGAGGACCCGCTGGTGCTGGTCTCCGATCTCAAATTCGCCAGCTCGCGTGACGTCGTGCCGGTCATGGAACTGGCCGCGCGACTCGGACGCCCGCTCGTGATCGTGGCCGGCGAGATCTCGGACGAGGCGCTGGCGGTGTTGGTGGTCAATCGACTGCGCGGCACCGTCGCCTCGGTCTCGATCAAGATGCCGGGCATCGGCGAGGCGCGCCGCGAACGACTCGAGGATCTGGCGGTGGCGACCGGAGCGCGGCTGCTGGGAGCCGACCAGGGCTCGAGCCTCGAGCACGTGACCGACCAGGATCTGGGTCGAGCGCGGCGCGTGGAATGCGAACGCGAGCTCACCACGATCGTCGCGGGCGGCGGCCGCCCCGAGTCACTGCGCGGACACGTGGCGCAACTCGAACACCGGTTGCAGTCGGCGCGCGGATCCGAGCGCGATTCCCTGCGCGAGCGCATCGCCCGGCTGACCGGCGGCATCGCGGTGATCCACGTCGGCGGATTCACCGACATCGACGTACAGGAGCGCCGCAATCGCGTCGAGGATGCGATCGCCGCCACTCGATCGGCGGTCGAAGAGGGCATCATCACCGGCGGGGGAGTGGCGCTGCTGCGCTCGCAGCCGGCGATCGACGCACTGGCGGCGCGTGACGCGGGTGAAGCGGCGGGGCTGGCGCTGGTCAAGCGCGCGCTCGAGGCGCCGCTGCGTCAGATCGCCGAAAACGCCGGCGTGCGCGGCGCGCTGGCGGCCGAACGCGTGCGGGCGGGAAGTGGATCGTTCGGCTTCGATGCGCTGGCCGGCGACTACGCGGACCTGGACGAGCGCGGCGTCATCGACGCGGCGCGCGTGGTGCGCTGTGCGCTCGAGAACGCGGCGAGCATCGCGACGTTGGTGCTCACCACCGATGCGCTGGTGGTGGAGGATGACGAAGGCGGCGAGGACGGGGCTCCCGGGACGAACTGACGGCGTCGCGCCGCGCCGCTCGCGGCGGCGGCGAGCGGGGCTAGGGAGTTCGTCGCTGCGGCACCTCGCAGCGCGGCGCACCGAACAGCCGGCGGTGACGCGCGAGCTGCGCGTACAGCGCATCGGTCAGCGGTCGCAACCCGGGAGCGCCGATC
>JABFRW010000122.1 GCA_013140805.1 Candidatus Eisenbacteria bacterium | reverse complement strand
GTCCGAGCGCTCACGCTCGCTGTTTCGATCGCTCGCCCGCACGCTGGTGTTCGTGCACCGCAAAATCGGCGACGACGGAGAGCCTGAACCGGAGCCGCGATTGCCCGCCGAGTGGCGCCGCGTCTATGAGAACGACGGTGTGGTGCTGTACGCATGGCAGGCGGCCTCTTGATCGAGCGTCGCTACGCGATTCCGGGACTGCTCGGAGTCGCGCTTCATGCACTGCTGCTGGCCGGAGCGCTCGATGCCGCCCCGGCGGCGGTGCGGGTCGCCGCGGCGGGCTTCGCACTCGTGGTCGCGCCGGGCTTCGCGGCTTGTGCACTCGGAGTCGTACCGCCCGGCGGCGCGCGACTCGCGGCCGGCTGGGCGCTTGGCTTCGCGGTCGCGTGGAATGCGCTCTGGCTGTTGATCGCGCACGCGAGCGGCATGTCGTTTCTGGTGCTCGCGCGCGCGCTGCTCGCGCTCGACGCCGCGCTGTGGGTCACGGTGTGGATCATCGGCCGACGTGCCCGCGCGACCCCCGCAGCGGCTCGCGCGCCCGGATGGAGTCGCGCGGCCACGATCGCCCTGATGCTGGCGCTCGCGACCGGGGGCTGGAATGCCGCGCGCCTCGGCGGCCCGCTCGGGTATTCCTCGGATTCCCCCGATCACATCGCGACCATCCGGCGCATGGTCGCGACCGGCCAGGTGTTTCCGCTCGATGTCTACTACGTCGACGCGGGTTCGCATGGGGCCGATCCACGCAAGGGCCTGTGGCATCCCCAGGTCGCATTGGTCTCGCAGCTCTCGCGCACCGACCCGGTCGACACCTGGCGGTTGCTGCCGACTCTGCTGGTGCCGTTGTTCGCGCTCAACGTGGCGGCGTTCGGCTTCGTGCTCGCAGGTGCGATCGGCGCTGCGGCGGCCGCGTGGGCGCTGCTGCTCACCTACGGCGGATCATTCGCTGAACCGTACCTGCGCGAGGCGGTGTTCTCGACCAAGCTCGGTGACCAGCTTTCGCTGGCGTGCGTGGTCGCGGTGCTCGCGGATCTCAAGCAGCGAGCCCCGGCGACGCGTTTCGCCGCCGCAGCGCTCGGACTCGCGGCGGTCACCACGCACGTCTGGTACGGACTTCAACTGGCGATGGCGCTCGGCGCGTTCGCGATCGGACTCGCAGCGCGCGCGCGCGCGATCGACGCGACCCTGCGCCGCCTGCTCGCGACCGCGGTGGTGATCGGAGCGGTGCTCGCGCCGTACCTCGCATGGCGTGCCACTCAGTCCTACGCCCCGGTGAATCTCATTCACACCGAGCCGCAGGGTTTGATGACGCTGTGGGACGGCGTTCGCGTCATGAATCTCGGTATCGTGTGGGACTGGATGGGGGTGTGGTGGGTGGTGATCCCGCTCTCAGTCGTCGCGCTGTGGCGCGTCGGACGGGAGCAACCGGCGGTGCTCTACCTGCTCACCACTTCGGTGCTGGTCGCGACACTTCTGGCGCTGCCACCCGTGGTGGCGCTGCTCCATCCGCGGCTCGGCTACCTGCTGCTGCGCAGCGTGTGGATGGTGCCGATCGCTCCGCTGCTCGGCTGGTGGGTCGCGCGATCGCTCGCGGAGCTTCGCGGGCCGCACGCGCGAGGCGCCGCGATCCGTCTCGCCGCGATGGCGTTGCTCGGTTGGCCGGCCTTCTCGGATGCGGCTCAGGTGTTGCGCGATCCGGAGCGCTTCGCGCGCTCCGAACGTGCGTGGAGTTTTCGGCGCTGGGAATCCGAACTGCGGTGGCTCGATCGCACGCCTGCGGATCGCCAGGTGGTGCTGTCGGACCCCATCACCTCGTACACCATCCCGATGGTGACGCGGCATGCGGTGGTGACACTGCTCGACCAACACAGCTCGCCGAACGACCCGCTCGCGATCGATCGCATGCTCGATGCGCGCGACGCGCTCGACCCCCACGCTTCGTGGGATCGCGTGCGTGAGGTGGTGGATCGATGGGGCGCGACCATGGTGGTGCTGAACGATCGATTCGTGCAGGAGCACGTCCTCATCTACTGGGCCGCGCGCCACGCCTGGTTCGGCCCGATGCGCGCTCGGCTCGACGCAGCTCCGGCCGCTTTCGAGCCGCTGTTGGATCACGGTGACTTTGTCGTCTACCGCATCCACCGCGCGGCGCTCGACCGTCTCGAGAGCGCCCCGCCGCCGCGCCCCTACGTGAAGCACTTCGATCCCGAGCGGGGGGGCGTGGCACGCCGAATCGACGACGATGTTCCGGCGCTGCAGGGATTCCGGATTGCGCCGGCGGTCGCGGCCCGGGGAGACACGCTGCGAGGGGTGGCCGCGTGGCGCACCCCGCACGCGCTCCCGCGTGGCTCCTACCTGGTCGCGGTGCGCTTTGATCGCGAACTGCCGGTGGGGTTCGCGCCGCCCCGCTGGATCTCCAAGCCCGCGCGCAAGGTGATCGAGAGCGGGCGCGGGGAGCGCTACCGGTTCCGCGACGACCACCTACCGGTCGGCGGCGACTACGGCGTCGACCTGTGGCGCGAGTCGGAGGTGATCGCGGACAGTTTCTCGGTGCGGATTCCCGCCGATGCCGCCCCCGGCGACTACGATGTGAAGGTCCGCTTCATTCGGCAGGCCCCCTATCCGAACTACCGCCTGAGCGACTACTTTTTCGACGACGACTACTACTCGGGATGGACCGTCGGGCGCGTGCGCGTGCGCGTCGAGGGTCGCGATCCCGCCGAGGGAGTGCGTGTCACTCCCAGCGAGGGACACTGACCCATGTGCGGAATCGCCGGAGTCTTTCACTACCGCAGCGATGCGCCCGCCGACCGCGGGCTGCTGCAGCGCCAGGCGCTGGCGATGCGCCACCGTGGCCCCGACGATTCCGACGTGTGGATCGATGGCCCGGTCGGGCTCGCGCACCGGCGGCTCGCGATCGTCGACCTTTCGCCGGGCGGCCACCAGCCGATGCCCAACGAGGACGAGTCGCTGTGGGTGACGTACAACGGCGAGCTCTACGAATGGCCCGAGATCCGCTCGACGCTCGCGGCGCGCGGCCATCGCTTCCGCGGCTCGAGCGACACCGAGGCGCTGCTGCATCTCTACGAGGAACATGGTGACGAGCTGCTGCACCACCTGCGCGGAATGTTCGCGTTCGGGCTGTTCGATCGCAACCGGCGACGACTGCTGATCGCCCGCGACCGGCTCGGGATCAAGCCGCTCTACTGGCACGACGATGGTCAGCGGCTGGTGTTCGCCTCCGAGCTCAAGGCCCTGTTGCTCGATCCTTCGGTGCCGCGCGATCTGGACGCGCAGGCGATCGCCGAGTACCTCACGTTTCAGTACATCCCGTCGCCCCGGACCCCGTGGCGTGGTGTCTTCAAGCTGCCACCCGCGCATCGGCTGATCTGTGACGCGAACGGCCCGCGCGTCGAGCGTTACTGGTCGCTGCCGATCGAGCCCGATCGCGGCCACTCGGCCGAGTACTACCGCGAGCGCCTGCGCGCGCTGCTGTCGGAGGCGGTGCGATTGCGGCTGGTCGCGGACGTGCCGCTCGGCGCGTTCCTGTCGGGGGGGATCGACTCGAGCGCGGTCGTCGCGCTCATGCAGCAGGCGGTCGGCAGTCCGGTCAAGACGTTCTCGATCGGCTTCGAAGGCTTCCCGGGTGGCGACGAGCTGGAACACGCGCGGCGCGTGGCGCGTCACATCGGGACCGATCACCAGGAGTACGTGGTGCGCCCGGATGCGGCCGAGGTGTTGCCGCGCCTGCTGTGGCAGTGCGACGAGCCGTTCGCGGACGCCTCGATCATTCCGACCTACTACGTTTCCGAGATGGCGAGACGTTCGGTCACGGTCGCGCTGTCCGGGGATGGCGGTGACGAGGCCTATGGCGGCTATGTGACGTACCCGTGGGCGCGCAGCCTCGCGGCACTCGACGACATTCCCCTGCCGCTGCGCCGGGCGCTCGAACGCGGCACTCGCGGCTGGCCGCCGGGCAGCTCGCTGCGGCGCAAGCTGCGACGCCTCGCCCTGAGCGTCGGCGACCGCCATCTCGAGGCGATGTCGTTCTTCCCGCCCGAGGAACTGAATCGCGTCCTGTCGCGCGAATTCACGTCCGGGCTCGCGGGCCACGATCCCTATGCCGCGCATCGACTCAAGCACGCGGCGGCCGCCGCCGCAGTCGGCGATCTGCCGGCGTTGCTCAATCTCGACACCCAGACCTACATGGTGGACGACGTGCTGCACAAGGTGGATCGCGCTTCGATGCTGACCTCGCTCGAAGTCCGCGTGCCGCTGCTCGATCACAAGGTGATGGAGTTCGTGGCGGGCATCCCGTTCGAATACAAGCTGCGCGGCGACACCACCAAGTGGATCCTGCGCGAGGCGGTACGCGATCTGCTGCCGCCCGAGATCCTGGCGCGCGGCAAGCAGGGTTTCGGAGTCCCGCTCGGGCACTGGCTCAAAGGCGACCTCGGCGATCTGGCGCGCGAGCTGTTGCTCGATTCGCGATCGAGTCGTCGCGGCTGGTTCGAGGCGCGTGAGGTCGAGCGACTGCTGCGCGGCCCCGGCGAGGACGAGCGACGCGACCGCAAGGTGTGGGCACTGCTGTGCCTCGAGTTGTGGGCTCAGTGCTACGTCGATCGGCCGCGCGAGTCGCTCGACTCGTTCGCCGTTCCGTCCGTGCCGAGCGGGATCCGCGCCGCCGCCGCCGGTCGATGAATCTCGCGATCCTGATCGGACAGTTTCCGCCGGGCGTGGTGGGAGGGGCCGAACTGCAGGCCGAGCAATGGGCGCGACGGCTCGCGGCTTCGCACCAGGTCACGGTGATCACGCGCGGCACGCCCGCGAGTTCGGGGGCGCCCGAGCATCGGGATGGATTCGATGTGGTCCGGATCGCGGCGTCTCGGGTTCCGATCCACCGCACGTTCGCGGACGTCGCTGCGATTCGCGAGGCGGTTCGTACGCTCGATCCGCGACCCGACCTGATGCTGTGTTTCCAGACCTTCGTGAGCGGCTACGCCGGCGTCCGTGCGCAACGCGCATTCGGAATCCCCGCGGTGGTGTGGGTACGGGGTGAAGGGGAGATCCGGCTGCGGCGCTCATGGTTCACGCGCTGGACGAGCCCGGCGGTGTGGGACGAGGCACGTGGCGTGCTCGTGCAGAGCCACGACATCGCGACCGTGCTGCAGGCCGAACTGGGCGAGGCGTCGGACCGCTGGCGGCGGCTCGAGCCGCGCCTCGCGGCGGTGCCGAACGGAATCGAGATGCCCGCGGAGACCAACTTCGAAACGCGCGGCGGGCGGGTGCTCGCGGTCGGCCGGCTCATTGCCGACAAGGGTGTCGACGTGGTGATCGATGCGGTGGCCGGCATGCAGGGGCTGCTCACCATCATTGGCGACGGACCGGAACGTGAGCGGCTCGAGGCCCGCGCGAGTCATCACGGGCTCGATGCACGCTTTCGTGGCTTCCTCGCCGCGCACGAACTGGCCGCCGAGTATCGGGCGGCAGCGTGTGTGGTGCTCGCTTCGCGCCGAGGCGAGGGATTTCCCAACGTCGTGCTCGAGGCGATGTCGCACGGCTGCGCGGTCGTGGTTTCGCGCGTCCCGGGGATGGCCGAGCTGGTGCGGGACGGCGAGAACGGCCTGGTCGTGGCGGCCGGCGATCCCGCGGCGCTGCGCGATGCACTGGCGCGACTTGCGCACGAACGCGGGC
>JABFRW010000121.1 GCA_013140805.1 Candidatus Eisenbacteria bacterium | reverse complement strand
CGCGTGTCGAGTCGGGCGCCGGCACTCCGCGCGGGGCCCGCGTCCGCCCGCGCACGCCGAGGAACGCCACCGCCACGAGCGCGAGCGCGAGCAGGAATGCGAGCCATGGACCCGGGCCGCCGCGCGCCGGAGTACCCAGTCCGCGCCGCGTCGTCACACCCTCGTAAGTCGGCTTCGAGGTCATGCGCTCGTCGCTCATCGATCGCCTCGCCAGGCCACGATGCCGTTCGCGATCGCCTCGACGAGGCGTCGGCGCCCTTCGGGGCGCGTCACGCGGCGGCGATCGGACGCTGCGCTCAACGTGGCACAGTCGAGCACCACTCCTGGAGCGTTGACGCCGAGGAATCCATACGGAAGGTACTCGCGAAGCCGCGTGGGTCCCTGGCCCGAAAGCTCGAGCGCCGACAGCACTGCTTCTGCAAATGCACGACTCGGGACCGCCTGCCGGGTCGCGACCTCTCTCCATGGCAGGATGCGCAACGAAGCGCGCGGGTTGGCGACCACGGGTTCCTCACTCGAGTCGTCGTCGGCTCCCGACCGAAACGTGGCCGGCGGACAGCTCGCGGTGGCACCGCGCGCCCCCTCGGTTGCGAAGCCGTCGAAGTGAAGCGACAACACCAGATCCGCTCGCGATCGATTCGCGATCTCGGCGCGCGTCTCCTGGCTCACGGTGACGTCGCGATTGCGGGTCAACACCACCCGCGTGCCCGGAAGGCGCCGCTCGACCTCGCGCGCGAGTTCGAGTGCCAGCGTGAGCGAGAGGTCTTTCTCCCGCACGCCTTCGGCCGCGGTGCCGGGATCGGTGCCGCCGTGTCCGGGGTCGAGCACCAGCACCTTGAGGCGTCGTGGCCCCGGTGGACCCTCCGGAGCGAAGCGTTCGAGTTCCGCGCCGCCGCGTGCGAACTCGAGAATGACGCGGCTCGGATTGGAGGCCGTGATCAGGCGAAAGCCCCGCGTGCCGCGATCCACCTCGAATTCGAGCGCGCTGCCGCCGAGCGTCGGAATCGAGCGCACCGAGCGGACCACGCCGCGGTCGAGTGTATCCGGCAGAGTGCCGGTGAAGAGACCGCCGAAGCGCACTCGAAAGCGCGCGCGCGCGCGCGATACGACGACCGTCTCGTCGGGGCGATCGACCGGCAGTGAGACGCGCGTGCCGCCCGCACTCGATGTGAACTTCGGCGTGCCCACACGTCCGCTCGGCGGCAACGCCACCACGCGCTGACGTTCGAGGTCGTGCGCGACCCTCACCAGCCCGCTCGCCGAAGTGATCGAATCGAGCGCGACCACCGGCACCTGCAGCTCGCCGTCGAGCGCGCTCGCGGGGGCGCCCAGATAGAACGTGGTGCCCGCGACCGTGGTGAACGGCGCATCCTCGACGAACACCAGCTCCCGCTCGCCCACCCGGAGCGTCATGCGGCGCCGCGCGCCATCCCAGAACTTGCTCGCGCCCAGCAGCCGCGCGAGATCGTTGATCGCGACGCTCGGCACGCCGCGCACCGAACGCACCGGAGCGGCGAGCGGACCTTCCTCGGGCGGTTCGGAACGCCAGTCGGCGCGTGCCGCGAGCGCGATCGGCAGCAGCGCGGCCACGGCCACGAGCAGCGCGAGTCGGGGCCTCATTCGCGACCGCCCCGGCGGGAGATGGCACGGGCGCGGTCCATTTCGAGACGCGCGTCCTTGGCGGCGAGCGTCGCGCGTTTGTCGTAGGACTTCTTGCCCTTGCCGACCCCGATCAGAAGCTTCGCGAAGCCATCCTTGAAATACAGCTTGAGCGGCACCAGCGTGTGCCCCTTCTGCGCGACCGACTTGTTGAGCTTCTCGATCTCGGTGCGATGCAGCAGCAGCTTGCGCTTGCGGACCGGGTCCTTGTTCCAGCGATTGCCCGCTTCGTAGTGCGGGATGTGCATCTGCATGACCCACGCCTCGCCGTTCTCGATGATCGCGTAGGCCTCGGTGAGGCTCGCCTTGCCCTGGCGCAGACTCTTGACCTCGACGCCGGCCAGCACCAGCCCCGTCTCGACGGTCTCGAGGATGAAGTAGTCATGGCTCGCGCGGCGATTTTGCGCGATCAGTCGATCGGGCGAGTCACGGTCGTTGGACATGGCGCCGGCCTTCCAGGGTGCGGCCGTCGCGGCCTGCGTCGGGCTCGCAGGGCGTTGTTGAATGGTGCGGAAGGGGGGATTTGAACCCCCACACCCTTGCGGGCGCTAGAACCTGAATCTAGTGCGTCTGCCAGTTCCGCCACTTCCGCACGCGAAGCCGGGCGCGGACCTTACGATGAAGCGCGACTGAGCGTCAACGAACTCGGGCAGGGGCTCGGCCCGTGGTCTGTCACAGCGCTCCGTTTGATTGGTTCCATCGGGTGGCGAGGCCGGTGGTCCCATCCACGAGGAGGAAGCCGTGACGACAACGCGACGCATTTCATGGATTGCAATTCTGCTGCTGGGAGCCGTGGGCTGCGAGCAGCAGGCCGCCAGTCTGAATCGCCTGGCACCCGCGACCGCGAGCGAAAACGCGCAGGCCCGGACTGCCGGAGGTGATTGCGATGGGCTTCCGACGGCACCCGAGAGCCAGCGCGTGGATCTCTACACGCCCGCGTTCCCGCACCCGACCCGGGTGACGAATCCGTTGTTCCCGATCGCACGACTCGATCGAGTGCTGATGCTGGGGAATTCCCATGGCGAGGCGTTGCGCGTCGAAACCACCCTGCTCGCACGCAATCGCATCATCGAACTCGGCAACGGTCGCCGAGTCGAGGCGCTCGTCAGTCAGTACATGTCTTGGGTGGATGGCCGCATCCACGAAGTCGCCCTCGATTGGTATACCCAGGACGACAAGGGCGCGGTGTGGTACCTGGGCGAGGACGTCTTCAACTACGAGAGTGGGCGGATCGCAGATCGAAACGGCACCTGGCTTGCCGGCCGCGATGGCCCGGCGGCGATGATCATGCCCGCCTCGCCTCGGGTCGGCGACGTGTGGCGCCCCGAGAACATCTGCGGATTCGTGTTCGAGGAGGTCATCGCGACGGAGATCGGCGTCACGGTGCCAGGCCCGCGCGGTCCGGTCCCGGGCGCGCTTCGGGTGCGCGAGCTTCACATGGACGGCACCTTTGAGGACAAGACCTTCGCCCCCGGCTACGGTGAGTTCTCGACCGGCTCGGGAGCCAACCTCGAGGCCGTCGCACTCGCGGTGCCGATCGATGCACGTTCGGGACCTGCTCCCAACGAACTCAAGTCGATGTCGCGCCAGGCCGCAAAGATCTTCCGAGCCGCCCGCGCCCGAAGGTGGGACGCAGCTTCGGACGCACTCGAGGATCTGATCGAAGCGTGGGAACGGCTCGAGGCTCACGGCGTCCCGGCGAGTCTGGTTGCGCCGACCGACGCGGCTCTCGAGGCACTGTCGGAGTCGGTCGAGGCACGAAACGCAGCAGGAGCGCGACAGGCCAGCATCGATGCCGCACGCGCGACGCTCGACCTCAGGCTCGTCTATCGCCCGCGAGCCGAGATCGATCTTGCGCACCTCGAGCTGTGGGGCCTCCAGTTGGTGGTGGACGCGGAGGCCAGGGACCGCGATGCGATTCGAGGGGACCTGGCCTCGATCCGGTGGATCCGCAGCCGCTTCACGCGCCCGAATCAAGGTGACGTGGACCGGCGGCTCGACGATCTGGAATCGAGCGCGGATTCCGGTGATCCGGATGCCACGAACGCTCGCGCGGAGCAGCTCTCGGCGTCGCTGGCGCGGATCGGCGTCAGCGAGGCGGACGCGAGCTTCCGGTAGAACGAGCGGGAGTCAGTCGGTCGGGCGCGGCCGAGTGCGGATCATCGCCCGCGCTTGCGGGTGAGGACGCGCTCGGCCGCCTCGACGATGTCCTTCGCACGCAGGCCGAACGCATCCATCAGCTCGGCGGGCTTGCCGGACTGACCGAAGCGATCGTGCACCGCGACGAACTCCATCGGCACCGGGTGGTTCTGGACGATCGTCTCGGCCACCGCACCCCCGAGCCCACCGTTCACCTGGTGCTCCTCGGCGGTGACGATCGCGCCGGTCTCTCGCGCGCAGCGGATCAGCAATTCGCGGTCGAGCGGCTTGGGGGTGTGCAGATCGACGACTCGCGCCGAGATCCCGCGGCCCGCCAGCTGCTCGTGGGCACGCAGCGCCTCGTAGACCATCACGCCGCACGCCACGATCGTCAGGTCGCTGCCGGGAGCGAACACCTCACCTTTGCCGAACGTGAACGGCGTGTCCTTCTCGGTCACGACCGGCACGTCCTCGCGTCCGAAACGCAGATACACCGGCCCCGGCGTGTGCGCGATCGCCATCGTCGCTTTGTAGGTCTCCCAGAAGTCGCACGGCACCACGATGCTCATGTGCGGGATCGAGCGCACGATGCTGATCTCTTCCATGGCCTGATGTGTCGCGCCGTCGGGACCCACCGAGATGCCGCCGTGCGCACCGGCGATCTTGACCGGCAGATTCGTATAGGCGACCGAGACGCGCATCTGATCGGCCGAGCGACACGAGGCGAAGGCTCCGTAGGTCGCGAGGAACGGGATCTTCCCCACCGCCGCGAGGCCGGCCGCCACGCACATCATGTTCTGCTCGGCGATCCCGACCTGGATGAAGCGCTCGGGAAATCGCTCCGCGAAGAAGTGCACCATGGTGGATTCCGACAGGTCGCCGACCATCACCACGATGCGTGGATCCTGCTCGCCCAGATCCACCAGCGCGCGGCCGAAGCCTTCGCGCGTCTTCTTCATCTCGACCTTCTCGGGCAGCGTGATCGAATGGGTCATGGGAGCGAATTCCCCGGCGGGTGAAAAGTCAGTGGGCGAGCAGGCGCTCGGACCATTCCGCGTAGCTCGTGCCGAGCTCCTTCAGCGCCAGCTCGGCCTGATCCATCTTGGGCGGCTTGCCGTGCCACTTGTAGTCGTCCGCCATGAACGAGACGCCCTCTCCCATCACGGTGTGCGCGAGCACCAGACTCGGCGAGCCACGATGCGCGCGCGCTTTCGCGAACGCCGCGAGCACGTCCGCCATGTCGTGCCCCTTGCACGGGATCACGTTCCAGCCGAACGATCGCCACTTCTCGTCGAGCGGCGCGATCCCCATGATGTCCTGGACGTCGCCGTCGATCTGCTTACGGTTGTAGTCGATGATGCCGCACAGGTTGTCGAGCTTGTAGTGCGCGGCGAACATCGCGGACTCCCAGATCTGCCCTTCCTGCTGCTCGCCATCTCCCATCACGCAGTACACGCGCCGCGGATGGCCATCCATCTTGGCGCCCTTCGCCACACCGCAGCAGATCGAGAGTCCCTGGCCGAGCGAGCCGGCCGACACTTCGATGCCGGGCGTGTCATGCGCCGAGGGGTGTCCCTGGCAGTGGCCGTCGAAGGCGCGGAACTTCATGAGGTCGCGCAGCGGGAAGTAGCCGCGTTCCGCCATCTGCGAGTAGATGACCGGCGTCACGTGCCCGATCGAGAAGTGCCAGAAGTCGCGGTCGGCCCACTTCGGATTCTTCGGATCGATGTTCAGTTCGTTGAAGAACAGTGCGGTCGCGAAGTCGGTGCAGGAGAGCGGGCCGCCGGTGTGACCGGTCTGCGACTTGGCGAGCAACGTGATGATGTCGCGGCGGATTTCGAGCGCCTTGGCCGCGAGTCTGTCGGCCGGCCACTCGAGCCGTCCGGCGCGATGCGCGGCCTCGAGCTCGGCGGACGAGAGCGTGATCGGGGACACGAAGCCTCCTCGGGCGGATGCGGTGGATTGCAGCCGCGGAAACCTACAATGCCCCACCGGACGAGGCAATGGCGCCGAGCGCATTCGACCGTGCGGGCCGGGGCCTGCAGCACCCCGGCCCACCGCGAGCGAAGCGGTGACGCGCCGACTTCACCGATAGCGCGACTTGAGTTCGCCCCAGGTCGCGGAGCGCGACGGCGTCATGCCGCAGTCGTTCGGCGCACCGGGCGTCGGCGCGCATCCGGTGCCGGGCGGCTGCAGACTGCCGGAGTAGGGATTGAGTGCGTCGAACAGCATCCAGAAGTCGGTTCCGGGGCTGCGCCCGACCGAGCGATCGGCCGCGGCCTGGTGCGAAGTGAACGTGTAGCCGTCGACGCGCGAGGTGTCGACACCGACCACCTGCCACAGCGTGACGCGATCCCCGTTGTTGCCGAGTGAGAAGCCGAACGCCGGCTGGGCGTTCGCACGCTCCCAGTCCCACGACTCTTTGCCGAAGATCACGCGATGCTCACCCGCCCCGAGCGTGCCGGTGAGCGCGATCCGCACCAGCGAGTCGCCGTCCATGATGAGATGGCCGTCGAGCGCCACCGGCGTGGCGCCGGTGTTCACGACTTCGATCCATTCGTCGTCGCGCGACGAGGTCAGGCCGTCGAGGTTCCAGTCCCGCGTGGGGCCGGCGCAGATCTCGCTGAGCCGCAGCGGAGACTCGGCGCACGCGCTGCGCGCGGCGACCGGAAGATGGCTACCGAAGACGATGGTGGCGAGGAGAAGCGCAGATGCCAGACGCATGGAGAACTCCGCAGGAGGCTGCAGTGACGGGGGCGGAGGATTGGAATGCAGAGCGCGCGACCGCGGCGATGCGAGTGCGGACCCGTGGCGTGCGGCGGCCGCGACGCTCGAGATCTCGACACTGCATGGCGTGTGCCGCTCGGCGATCGGTGCATCGCGCGGCGTTCGTGGCCGCCGCGGTCGCCACGGCGTGAACTCCGGCTCCTGAGCGTCACCGCCGTGGCGAGCGGGGCACCATCGGAGTCCGTTGCACGTAGATCCAGCGACCGCCCTCGAGCTGCAGCGAGTCGAGCGCCAGCGTGTGATCGGCGAGCGAAGCCGGATAACTCGCGAACACCAGCGGGTGCGAGTCGATCGGGTGGGCGGCCTGCCATTGGGCGATGCGAACGGCGAGTCCCTCGGGGCTCTGCGGCTCGAGCGTCAGATCGGGGCGCCGGTGTTCGACCACCTGCAGGTAGGTCAGGTTCATGAACTCGCCCCAGTAAGCACTCACCAACGCGTCGGCCGGCGCCTTCGACAGGAGATCACGCCCGAAACGCCCCGGTTCGACGAGGTCGTGCATGGACGGAATCAGACCCGGCCGCGGATAGGCATCGAACGACTCCTCGGTCATGCGAAACCGCCACGGCCCGATCGGGTGCACGTCGGCGTACACGCGAGTCAGGTGCGCGGGAGCCGCGAGCAGCGCGATCGCCACTCCCACGACGACCAACGCGAATGCACGGCGTGCGGACGCGATCGCCTCGAAGCGTCCGAGCGCCGCATCGAGTCCGAATCCCGCCAGCAACATCGCCATCAGCGTGAGCGGCATGAGGACCAGCAGCAGCACCGGTCCCGCCCCGACCACCGCGGCGAAGGCGAGCGCCACTGCGAACGCGAGCGCGACCGCGAGCGTCGCCGGCGGCGGGCGGCGCAGCAGCGCCACGACGCCGACCGCCATCCACACCACCACCAGCGGGCCGAGCTCGAACAACGTCAGCTTCGCAATCGACTCGAGCACCCGCCGGGCGATCGAGCGCGGATCGAGGTCGAGCGGCGGCGACGGATAGTTGTTGCGTCCCAGCACCAGCCACTTCACGCGCTTCCATGAGGTGTCGAAGTTCGGATCGGGGTGATTCAGCGGGTTCGCGACGATCTGGATCATGTGAAAGTGGTTGTAAGGACGCGGCTGGTGATCGAGCCACACCAGGTAGGAGTAGGGCGCGATGCCGAGCACCCATGCGAACGCCAGGGTGGCGAGTCGCAGGAGGCCGCGGGGCCTCCCCCGCAGCGCGCGCCACGCGAGCGCGAGACCCAGGATCGAAGCCGGCGCGCCGAAGCTCAGATGCCCGGTGAGCGTGAGGCCGAGCAGGAAAGCGGCGAGCAGCAGGTGGGGCGTGCGTCCCGTCCGCAGCGCCACGATGCCGCTCCACAACGCGAGCAGCGCCATGGCCACACCGAGCGTGTAGACCTCGGGGCGCTGCGCGGCGCGCCAGAACGTGAAGCTCAGGCCGTAGACGCCGGCCGCGATCGCGGCCGCCGCGAGGCGAATTCCGAGCGTGCGCATGACCGCGAACGCGAGCGACACCGAAACGGCGCCGCACATCACACTGATGAGCGTGATTCGAAACGCGGGATCGATGCCCGGCAGCGGCGCGAACAACCGTGCGAGCAGGACGAACGTCGGGTAACCGGTGCCGTGAGGAATGCCGTCGGTGAGCCCGACGATCTGCATCTCCGCGCTGTCGCCGAACATCACCGAAGGCGCCGCCGTCACGAGGTAGATCAGGAAGAACGCGACGAACAGCGCGAGCGCCGTCAGGCGGGAGGGCGAATTCATGTGCGGTCGCGAAGCCGGCGGCGGGCGGCGACGCGACGCGCCGTCGCCCGCCCGACACCCGACGCTAGGCCTTCACGCGCGTGCGCAACAATTCGTCCATCTGCTGGAGCGCGATCTGGATGTTGGCCAGCGAATTCGCGGTCGAGAAGCGGATGAAGCCCTCGCCGTGCGATCCGAACGAAGCCCCGGACAGGCATGCCACTCCCGCATCCTGCAGCATCATGTCCGCCAGTTCCTTGCTCTTCATTCCGGTGCCGCGGATGTCCGGGAACACGTAGAACGCACCCTGCGGATTGAAGCACTTGACCCCCGGCAGCCGGTTGAGCCCGATCACGAACGCGTCACGTCGCACCCGGAATTCCTCGACCATTGCGTGCGCCTCGTCCTGCGGGCCGGTGAGCGCCACGAGCCCCGCCTTCTGCACGAACGTCGCGGTGCAGGAGTTCGAGTTCGTCATGAGTCGCGCGACGTGCTTCGCGAGCGACTTCTCCATGATGCCGAAGCCGAGGCGCCAGCCCGTCATGGAGTAAGTCTTCGAGAAGCCGTCGAGCACGATGGTGCGCTCGGCCATGCCGGGCAGCGAGGCGATCGAGAGATGCCTACCCTCGTACTGGATGCGTGCGTAGATCTCGTCGGACAGGATCGCGAACGAGTGTTTGCGGGCGATTGCGGCGATCGCTTCGACGGTCTCGGGCTTGAGCACCGCGCCGGTCGGATTGTGCGGCGAGTTGAGCACCAGCAACTTGGTGCGCGAGGTGATCTTCTTCTCGAGGTCGGCGACGTCGAGGTCGAAGTCGTTCTCGGGCCTCAATGGCAGAGCGATCGGCTTGGCACCGATGAAGTTCGCGACCGACTCGTAGATCGGAAAACCGGGGTTGGGGTACAGCACTTCGTCGCCCTCTTCGAGCAGCGCGAGCATCGCGAAGAACATGATCGGCTTGGCGCCGGGCGTCACCACGACGTTGTCGGCGTCGCACGGAATGCCGCGCTCGCGACTCCAGATCTCGGCGATCACCTTTCGGAACTCGGCGAGCCCCGCCGAGGGCCCGTAGTGTGTGAAACCGGCCTCGAGCGCCTCGGCCGCCGCCTGCCGGATGTAGCGCGGCGTGTCGAAGTCGGGCTCTCCGATCTCGAGGTGGACGATGCGCCGGCCCTGAGCTTCGAGCGCCTGCGCTCGCAGCAGCACCTCGAAGGCGGTTTCAGTCCCCATGCGGCTCATGCGCTGCGCGAATTCCATGTCTCCTCCTCGACCAGGGTCTCAAGGGTCGCGCGAGGCCGACGGCGTTCGGCGCGTTCCCGTCCAATCCAGGCTCCAGTGCGGCTGTGTGTGTCGCGCAGTTTCGTCGAGGGCGAGGCTCGCCCGCAAGCGCCCGCCGAAGCCCGGCGCGCCAACTTCGAGTCGCGTTCGGCGTCCGGAACCGGCCCGCGAACGCAGCACCAGTCGGTCGGTATCGGATTCGGGGAGCCACACGCGATCGCCGCGCGTGGTGCGGTAGGCCGAGTGCGCGAGTGCCACCTCGAGCCCGGCCCCGGGCCGCGCCTCGATCCGCACCGAGGACAGCGAGCGCGTCAGCGCGCGCGCGAACGGGCGCGCACCCCAGACCTCGGAGCGTATCGCGAGCCGCAGGGGACCCGGGGCGCTCCACCACTCACCCCAGCCGGCCTGTCGCCACGCGTCGTCATCACTGCGGTCGCGACGCGTTCCGCGCTGTTCCTCGAAACCGATCGACAGCGTGGACGCATGCGGGAGCACAGGCGCCAGCTCGAGCGCCATGCGACTCCCCGCGCGTTCGCCACCGAATGACCACGCCGACAGGAGCCCGCGCCACGCGAGCACGCGTGAGCGCGTGAGCAGCTCGAAGGTGACCGCCCGGGACGGACCGCGCACGCCGAGCGTGGTCGCCGCGTCGAATTCTCGATGCCCGGCCAGGAATCCGAGTCGCGCCACCCGGTGCGCCGCCGTTCGCTCGAGCTGAATCGCACCGCGCCACGACCCGACGCGGTCCAGCGCAAGTTCGGCGGCATGCGCTCGCGACTCGGTGGCGATCGAGAGCCGCCGAGAGCGTCCGCGATCGCCCACTCCCCCGATCGCCAGCGGTCCCCAGCTGCCGCGTACCCCGGCGACCTCGCGACGTGCGATGCGGGCCCCGATCGCCTCGTAGGAGCGGCCACCCTCGCGCGACCAGCGCAAACCCTCGCCCGAGACGGCGCGGCTCTCGAGCGTGCGCAGCGCGTCGTGATCGAGTTCCGTTCCCGCCACACCGAGTTGCGATCGCCACGGCTCGCGGGGGGCTCCGAGCACCAGCCCGCACCCCCATCGCGGCCGAACGCGGCCGAGCGCCAGCCGACCTCCGAGTCCGGCGGCGCGCAGCGCAGCGCCGGCGACTGGATCGTTCTCCCCGCTTCGCACGTCCGCGTCCAGCGCGCCATCCTTGAGACGTACCCGGCGGCGCCGGCGCGACAGTCGACTGCCCTGTCCATCGGCGCCGAAGCCGACCTCGACGGCATCGAGCGCCAGTGAATCCGCGGTCTCGTAGGCAACTTCGGAGGCATCGGCGCCTGCGGTCGGCGGTTCGACCGGCTCGGCGCCGCCACGGGCGAACGCGAGCGCGAGCGCGAGAATCGAAACGCTAGCGGGAGTGATCGCGGAGCGCTTCACGGCACGAGGTCCGCGCGTTCCGGGTTCGCGGATCGCGAAGACCCAAAGGCCAGCGCCGCACGCAGCGTGGTACCGAGCTGCGGATGCTCCTCCACGTCGAGCCTCAGCGTGGTCTGCGCCAGCCGCAGCGCGAGTCCGGCTCCCGCGCGAAACGGATGATCGCGGCCCGTCACCCAGCACTCGGTGCGGCCCAGGTCGCAACCCGCGCCCAGCGCCACCGACGCCCCCGCGGCTTCGCCTGCGAGCGGCGCCGACTGATGCGAGAACCACGCGAACAAACCGGCGGTGCGCCACTCGGCGCCCCATTCGAGCCCGCGCGCAAGCGGCGCCGCCGCGCCGTCGCTCCACAGCGAGGGCGCCGAGATCCAGGCGCGCACGTCGCGCGATGCACGCACCCATCCGCCGGCGCCGGCCTCGAATCCCCAACCGGGCGCGTCGAGGTCGAACGCAAACTCGAGTGCCCGATCGCGGCGCGCGACCGTTCGCATCGCCGCTCCGCCCGACTCGGTCTCGAGGCCGCTCGCCCCCGCGATCGTGGTCCAGCCGAGCTCTCCGTCGCCGGTCTGCGAGATCCCCGCAGCGAGTGCGAGACCCCGCCAGCGCGCACCGACCGCGAGCGCACGCGTCGAGAGCTCTGGCACTCCGAACCAGCTGATGAAGCCGCTCTCGACCACGAACCGAAGCCCGCCCCGGTCGGGTGGGCCGGCATGCCCGAACGGCGCGGATACGCCACGCTCGAGCCATCCCGCCGCCGGTGACGCGAGCGGCGAGGCCTCGGGCAATCCGAAGTCCTGAGCTGCCGCATCGCACCCCGAGGCACACGTGAGCGCCATCGCCAGCCACGCCACGCGTCGACTCACGGTCCGGCCTTCACGACGCGAAACGGCCGTGTGGTGCCGAGCGTCGCATCGGCGTCGCCACCGCGCGCTTCGAGCGCCATGAGATAGAGCCCCGGCGCGAGATCGCGAGGTGTCCATCGCGTCTCGCCGCGCGCGGTGACGCGCGCCTCGGACAGCGCGACCGCGGCCGGTCGCCCGGCCAGGTCGAAGACTCGCAGAGTCACCCGCGCGCCCGACCACGGGAGCGACCATGAGAGTCGCAACGGCTCGCCCGGACGCACCCGCGACGGCGTGAGTTCGAGGGCGCCTGTCAGCGGCGGCAGCGTGAGCGGCGGCGCGAGCGGCGTACCCGACAGGTCTGCGGTCGCCGACCACAGATCTCCTTCGCGACGCTCGGTCGTCACACCGGGAGGAACGC